>JAGBOJ010000090.1 GCA_017633935.1 Lachnospiraceae bacterium
ATCCACCTTCATGGCCGCCGGAAATCTTAAGAGTCTGGCTATCTCGATCGCAGCGGTAAGCTCCGGATTCAACACAAGCGAAAGACCCAGCTCTTCCTTGAAATACTGTATTTCATCCCTGTACACGGGGTTCCTTACCCTTGCTATCGTGCTGATCTCTTTATTCACCTTTTTGGCGATAAGACAGCATAAAAGGTTTACCTCATCCGATCCCGTAGTTGCGATCAGAAGATTTGCCGCCTCGACTCCTGCATCCTTCTGGGTCACAACGGAGGCTCCGTTTCCCTCGACTCCTATCACATCGCACGAATTTGCTATATTGTCGAGAGTCTCTCTGTTTATTTCGATGACGGAAACATTATGTCCTTCCTTGCTTAATGTGTCGGTAAGCGCAGAGCCGATCTTTCCGCATCCTGTTATTATGATATTCATAGCTTATCTTCTCCGGTTCTTCAGGCTATCTCGTTTCCGGTATAGAGCCTGTAATATTTTTTCTTCATGGCTATAAGCTCATCATGTGTGCCGCGTTCTATTATACGCCCGTTTTCAAGCACCATTATGCAGTCACTGTTTTTAACGGTGGAAAGCCTGTGGGCGATCACAAAGGTTGTCCTTCCGTGCATCAGTCTGTCCATCCCTTCCTGTACTATACGCTCGGTTCTGGTATCGATCGAGCTTGTCGCTTCATCAAGGATAAGTACGGGCGGGTCGGCTATGGCTGCCCTTGCGATCGCAAGAAGCTGTCTCTGCCCCTGGCTTAAATTCGCGCCGTTCCCCTTAAGCACGGTATCATACCCTTCGGGGAGCCTTTTTATAAAGTGGTCGGCATTTGCAAGCTTAGCGGCGTTACGCACCTCCTCGTCGGTGGCATCGGGCTTTCCGAATCTTATATTATCGGCAACCGTCCCGGTAAAAAGCTTGGTATCCTGGAGCACCATACCCAAAGACCTTCGTAAGTCCGCTTTTTTTATCTTATTTATGTTTATGCCGTCATACCTGATCTTTCCGTCCTGTATGTCATAAAAACGGTTTATCAGATTTGTTATCGTGGTCTTTCCGGCTCCGGTCGAGCCCACAAAAGCGATCTTCTGTCCTGCCTTTGCCTCAAGCCTTATATCATGAAGCACCATTACCTTATCGTTATAGCCGAAATCCACGCCGTTAAATTCCACGTTTCCGGTCAAAAGCTTATAGTCGGTACGGTTTTCCGCCTTGTGATAATGCTTCCATGCCCAGAAGCCCGTCCTTTTTTCCGAAGGGGTTATATTTCCGCTTTCATCAACATTTGCGTTTACCAGCATCACATAGCCTTCATCTTTTTCAGGCTCTTCGTCTAAAAGCTTAAATATCCTTTCAGCGCCGGCAAGCGCCATGATGACCGAATTAAACTGCTGGCTTATCTGGTTTATCGGCATATTAAAGCTTTTATTAAAGGTAAGGAACGAAGCAAGCTTTCCAAGTGTAAGCGAAAAGGACCCCGAAAGAGCCAGAGCACCTCCTAAAGCGGCACAGAGCACATAGCTTAGGTTCCCGAGCTGTGCATTTATGGGTCCTAAAATATTGGCATACTTATTTGCGTTATACGCGCTGTTGAAAAGCTCGGTGTTCTTTTGTTCAAACTCCTCTATGGCCTTACTTTCATGATTAAATACCTTAACAACCCTCTGTCCGTTTATCATCTCTTCGATATAGCCGTTAAGCGCTCCGAGATCCTTCTGCTGGGCGACAAAATTCTTTCCCGAAAGCTTTGCAGCCTTCATTGTCGTAAAAAGCATTATCGCGACCATAAAAAGAGTCAGCACGGTAAGCGGTACGCTTAAGGTTATCATGCTTATAAATACGCTTACTATCGTTATCAGGCTGTTTAGAAACTGCGGCATCGCCTGGCTTATCATCTGCCTTAAGGTATCTATGTCATTTGTGTAGACAGACATTATATCGCCGTGGGCATGGGTGTCAAAATATTTTACCGGCAGGCTTTCCATATGTGTAAAAAGCTCTATCCTCAGGTTTTTAAGCGTTCCCTGCCCTACCACTATCATTATCCTCTGGTATATATACGAAGCAAGGACACCTGTAAGGTATATGCCTGCCATCTTAAGGATAGCGTTGAGCAGAGGCGTAAAATCCCTGCTTCCGCTTTCTGCCATCGGAGTGATATAGTCATCTATAAGAGACCTTAAAAAAAGAGTCCCTCTTACCTGTGTAAGTACACCCGCAAAAATGCAGATCACGACCACGATTATATGGACAAGGTAATCCTTAAGGACATAGCCCATTACTCTCTTAAACAGCCTTCCCGGATCTTTAACCTGCGGTCTGGGGCGTCCCATCCCCCTTCTTCCGGGGCCGATTTTAACTTCTTTTACTTTTTCCTCTGCCATTATCTTACACCTATGCCGGCCGGTCAAAATCACCGCTTCCGCCGGTCTGTGAATTAAATACATCCCTGTATATCTCGTTATTTTCAAGGAGCTCTGCATGTGTCCCAAAACCGCTTATACGCCCGTCATCCATGACTATTATCCTGTCCGCCTTTTCCACGGAGGATATCCTTTGGGCTATGATAAATTTGGTGGTATCCGGTATACTGCTTTCAAGAGCCCTGCGTATCTTTGCATCGGTAGCAGTATCCACTGCCGAGGTGGAATCATCAAAAATGATGATCTTAGGATCCTTAAGCAAAGCCCTTGCGATGCAAAGCCTCTGACGCTGTCCGCCCGAGACATTGCTTCCGCCCTGTTCGATGTGCGTTTCGTATTTATCCGGAAGCTTTTCGATGAATTCATCGGCGCACGCCATCTGGCATGCCCTGATGCATTCCTCCTCAGTAGCGTTTTCATTACCCCAGCGGAGGTTTTCAAGTATCGTTCCCGAAAAGATATTGTTCTGCTGTAATACGACAGCAACCTTATCCCTTAAGGCTGCCATATCGTATTCCCTGACATCCCTGCCGCCGACCTTTACGCTTCCGCTATCCGCATCGTAGAGTCTGCTGATGAGATTTACGAGGGATGATTTTGCCGAGCCCGTACCTCCTATTATACCTATCATCTCTCCGGATCTTATATCCAGATTTATGTCCTTTAGTACCGGCTCCTCTGCTGTCTTGTTATATCCGAAATTTACATTTTGAAAGCTGACGCTTCCGTCCTTTATGTCAAAGACCGGAGCATCGGGATTTTTAAGATCGCTTTCTTCAAGGATGACCTCACTGACCCTCTTAACGCTTGCCATGGACATTGTCATCATGACAAATATCATGGAAAGCATCATAAGATTCATAAGAATGTTCATGCAATATGTGAGCATACTCATAAGCTCGCCCGTAGTCAGGGCATCCTGTATGATCATCCTTGCGCCGAACCAACTTATGAGCAGGATACAGGAATAAACGGTTATCTGCATCACAGGCATGTTCATGATGATCATTTTTTCGGCCTTTACAAACATATTGTAGAGATTGAGCACGGCCTTTTTAAACTTTTCGTTTTCGCTGTCCTCTCTTACATATGCCTTTACGACCCTTATGGCGTCGATATTTTCCTGTACGGATTCATTTAAGGCATCGTATTTTTCAAATACCTTTGCAAAATATCCGCCTACCCTTTTTATCAGGAAGGAAAGGAATAATCCGAGCACAAAGACGGCTATGAGATAAATGCATGCAAGACGGGGACTTATCACAAAGGACATCACCATTGCGCACACAAGGGAAACAGGCGCCCTAAAGCACATTCTTAAGAGCATCTGATAGGCATTCTGGATATTTGTGATATCGGTCGTAAGTCTTGTGATAAGACCCGAGGTGGAATATTTATCTATATTGGAAAAAGAGAATGTCTGTATATTTCTGTAACAGGCATTCCTTATATTCATAGCAAAGCCGGCTGATGCCTTTGCTCCGAATATGGCACCGGCACTTCCGGCTGTAAGAGAAAAAACGGCACATACGATCATCATAGCGCCGACTTTATATATGTGTGTAAGATTTCCCGCTTCTACTCCCTTATCGATTATGCTGGCCATAAGATAGGGAATTATCGTCTCCATTAAAACCTCCAGTATCATCGATACCGGAGTAAGTATGGATGCAGTCTTAAACTGCTTTATCTGACGCGAAAGTGTCCGCAGGCAAAGGCCTGCGGGCAGCTTTTCGTAGGATTTTACCGTTTCTTTCATTTAGTACAGCTTTCTGGCTCCGTCCGCGGCATCGGCTATGTAAAACTCTGCCGTAAGCCCGGTCCTTTCCGTATAAACATTTCCGACTTTTTCCTTAAATTCCTCCACAGCATCATTTTTAACAATGCTGACGCTGCAGCCGCCGAAACCGCCTCCGGTTATCCTTGAGCCTATGACTCCCGGAAGCTTTAAGGCTTCCTCAACCAGGATATCGATCTCCTTGCAGGAGGTCTCGTAATCGTCTCTTAAGGATACATGCGAATCGATCATGAGCTTCCCGAATTCAGCCATGTCTCCGGCTCTTAAAGCCTTGACAGCCTTGATGGTACGCTGATTTTCGTATACCGCGTGTTTTGCCCTCTTATAATTTACAGGGTCCTTTATCGCGGAAGAATATTTTTCAAAGCCGGCTTCGTCGAGATCTCCAAGGGTCTTTATATCCGTTACCGTCTGAAGATCCTTAAGAGCCTCCTCACTCTGCCTCCTTCTGTCATTATATGCGGAATCTGCGAGTGAATGCTTAACCTTGCTGTTTGTTATGACAATCTTTTCGTTTTTCAGATTAAGAGGGACATACTCATATTCAAGAGTTGCCGTATCAAGGAAGATGGCGTTATCCTTCTTGCCCATTGCAGAAGCAAACTGGTCCATGATACCGCAGTTCATGCCGTTGTAATTGTTTTCCGAATACTGCCCCATTTTGGCGCAGTCCACCATTGTCACGTCGAGATTGAACAGATCCTTTACGATGATCGCGGCCAGCTCTTCAATGGATGCTGAAGCGCTTAACCCCGAGCCTGCCGGCATATCGCTTTTCATTACCATATCATAGCCGCAGGGTATCTCATACCCATTCTGCATAAATGCCCATAAAACGCCGTGCTGGTAATTGTACCAGAGTCCCTCGTCGGTGGGTGCAAGCTTTGTGATATCCGCACTCTGAACACCGTTATCGGGATAGGTCATATTGTACCATCTGACTGTTTTGTCGCTTCTTTTCCTTGCCACTCCGTAGTTTCCCATGCTTAACGCACAGGGGAACACGTGTCCGCCGTTGTAGTCTGTATGTTCTCCGATGAGATTTACCCTTCCCGGCGCAAAATAAGCCCGGATATCTCCTTCAGAACCGAATTTTTCCTTAAAACAGTTCATGATTTCTTCAATGATCGCCATAAATCGTATCCTCCTTTACCCTAAGCTTTCATTATATCCTATAAAAATATTTTTTCAACTTTAACTTATATTCATTAACCCCTTATATCCTTATGACGGAAGCCTCCGAAAAGGACTTGTCCGTATAGATGACAATGACATCATTTTCCTTAAGCTTCAGATCTCCTCTGGGGATGATCACCGAATCATTCCTGCGCACCATGACGATGAACGCCTTCCTTGAGATGTCAAGCTCCTTTATTCTTCTGTCACACCACGGGTGCCCGTATTTGAGCATTATCTCCTTAAGCTCCACCTTCCAGTCGTCCTTATACCTTTCGGATGCCATTATAACAACATCCCCCTCGTAAAGAACGGTATCTCCGGACGGCATGATAAATTCATTTCCCCTTTCTATGCCGACTACAAGAAGATCCTTCGGGAGCATCAGATCCTTTATTCTCTTTCCGGTCCATGCCTCATTTTTATCAAGCCTTGACCTGATAAAATGAATATCCATATCCTCCGTACTATCCGTGGTCTGTTTCAAAAGAGCGTACTGCTCCACAAAACCGGCGGAAATAATACCGGTAGGTACGGCAACGACCCCGACCCCCAAAAAGGCTATGACGGTACCCAGCACCCTGCCGGCATAGGTTATGGGATAGATGTCCCCGTATCCCACCGTAAGCAGAGCCGATGCCGCCCACCATATTCCGGAAAACGCATTTGAAAACACCTCCGGCTGGGCTTCATGCTCCACACTGTACATGCAAAGACTCGATGCAAGCATCAGCACAAATATGATGAACATTGAAGATAAAAGCTGCTGCCTCTTGCTCTTTATGACATTGGTTATGACATTTAACGAATCGTAATAGGCATTGAGCCTGAAAAGTCTCAATATCCTCACTATCCTGAACATCCTGAAGGCAACGGTCCCTTCCGGGAAAAAAATCGGGAGGAAGTATGGCAGGAAGGATAAAAGATCTATTATTCCGGTGAAGGAAAAGATATATGATAAAACAGCGTCCTTTAAGGACCTGTCCCTGAATTTATACTTTGCCGTGATAAGCCTTAATACATAGTCTGCGGTAAAGAAAAAGACAGTTATCGCTTCGATGATCAAAAGCACAGACCCGTATTTTATCCTTGCATTATCAAAGGTAAAAAGAACACTGGCAGTAAGATTTAAAAAAATCGCACATACTCCGGCATAGTCATATAAACGGCTTACCAGATCCTCGGTATAGCCGACCTCGACTATCTGAAAGAGCCTCATGCCGATTTTATCCTTTTTACTCACGCCTTTTCCCATTTGTTGTTCCTTGTAAAGCTTTCGGTAAGGCGCTGTGCCGCCTGTGTGATCTCATCATCATACCCCAGAAGAGACAGGAGCTTTATCGCATTTTTTGACTGTGCCCTGCCCGTCATAAGCTTATATGAAAACCTGATATCGTTTTCAAGTATCTCCTCGCTGAAATGATAATTATCCAGATACTCCTCCAGCATAAAGGTAAGCTCTATGTCATGTGTCGCCGCAAAAAGCAGCACATTTTTCATTGACAGATTTTTTAATATCTGGGAGGAGGCCGCTATCCTTTCGATCGTGTTGGTTCCCCTTAGGACTTCATCTATAAAGCAGATAACGGGAGCCTTATTTTCATCTGTTTTATCGAGTATCCTCTTTAATGACTTTATCTCAGCCATATAATAGCTTTCTCCCGCAAGGATATCATCCCTTAAGGACATTGAAGAATAGATATCAAAAAACGGAGCCTTATAGTATGCACAAACGGCTGTGGCTATGGTCTGGGATAAAAGGACTGATACGGCGACCGATTTTAAGAAGGTGGATTTTCCTGACGCATTCGATCCCGTAATGAGCACGCCGTTAACGGTGTCTATATCTGAAGGTACAGGCTCGTTTAAGAGCGGATGGCAAAGTCCGTCCGCCTTAAAGCCGACAATGCCGGTATGCTCGGGAATACAGAAAACCGGAAGGGATCTTCTGAAGGAGGCGATACTAATGCAGGACTCCAAAAATCCCATAACCTCAAACATCTCAAATATCCTGCTGTTTTTGCTTCTTACTATGGCGAGCATATTGTTGAATTTAATGAGATCAAGATGAAAGAATATCCTTATATAATCCAGGAACATATCCAGAAATCCTCCCGTCATGCCGCGTCCGGAAAGAAGAATGAAGGTGTTCGTATTAAGTCCCTTAAGCGAGGCAAGGATATAAGAAAGCCTTCCCGTATATTCCGATACCTCTTCATCCTTAAGCTTTATGAGAGTCTGTGCGGCTCCCATGCTTCTTATAAGATAGGCAAAGGAAACGATATAGGGCTCTATCTGCCCCTTTCTTTTAAAATAAGTTGCCACATTAAAAACAAGTACGGTAAAGAAAAGCAAAAAACCGTACCCGGGAGAGACAAATATTGAGCCCACAGCCAGAATGCCGAGCAAGACACAAAGATAATGCCTTAAGTTACTGTCATCCGATACGTCTCCCAGCCTCAGGAGATGATCCGAAACGGACACACGCTTCATTTTCCCCATTGAAGCAAAGGTTGCCTGAAATTCAAGCCTCTTTTCTGAATCCGTATCAAAGTGTTCAATCACGCGGTCACGCTCTTTTATCTCTTCACTGTCCTTTACGGGCTTTTTAAGCATATCGTAAAGGTATTCACTTCCCGTCTGGGAAAGTGATCTGTCGACCGACAAAAAGACCTTATCCATATCCAGATCGTTCCAGGTGATATCATCTATCACCTGTCCGCCTTCATATCCGGATAAAGTGTTTAAGTGATACCTCTTAAGACAGTTAAGATCCTCGTGCTCGATATCACGCATGCCTTTTTTTCCGTACGAAGAAATAAGCTTTTCCTTAAGCTTTGTTAAGGCTTTTTTATTTTCATGTATGCCGCGTAATATAAGGAGCAGGATCATAAGAGCGGCGGCACCAATCACTGCATAATACATACTATCTGATCCGCTCCGCTATTTTCTGTACTCTGTCATATATCAGGGAGGGTTCTTCTCCGATATTATATACACCGTCCCTGTATCTTATCACGCCGTTTATCATCGTCATTTTTATATTGGATTTCGATCCGGAATATACGATATTTTTCGGGATATTATTGACCGGCTGCATATTCGGGCTTTGAAGGTCTATCTCGATGATATCCGCTCTCTTGCCCGGGGCAAGGACATCACAGTCATTTAAGCCCATGGCTCCCGCGCCGCCTGCTGTTGCCATATAAAGCACTTTTAAGGCATCCACAGAGGAAGCATCCGAATTTTTCAGCTTGCTTAAGCCCGTCACAAGGAACATTTCCCTGAACATATCAAGACAGTTATTGCTTGCCGGCCCGTCAGTACCTATGGCAAGCTTTATCCCGCAGTCAAGGAGACTCTGCGTATCAGCGATACCGCTTGCAAGCTTGACATTCGAGCCCGGGTTCAATACAGCCCAGATACCCCTGTCCTTGAATATCCTTTTGTCGTTTTCCGAAAGATACACACAATGATAGCCGCCTCCTCCGAAATCAAAAAGTCCGAGGCTGTCGGCAAACTCCGTAGGTGTACAGCCGTGCCTTTCTATACAGCCCTCCACCTCGGAGGCGGTTTCCGAATTATGACCGAAAACCGGAGACTTGTATTTATGGGAAAGTAAGGAAAGCTCCTTTAAGATATCCTCTGAGAAGGTGTATTCTGCGTGATACCCGAACATATATCCCGTAAGAGGCGATCTGTTATTCAGCTTATTAAAATATTCCTCCTGCTTTGCAAGATCGGTAGTGGCGCCGACCTGCACACATCTCATCCCGCAGTCCTCCATTGCATCCGCAACTGTGTACGGTGTCAGATACATATCAAATACCGCTGTTATACCCGAAGAGAGATATTCCAGTATCGCAAGACGCGTACATTCATAGATATCCTCGCCCGAAAGCTTTGCCTCCCTCGGGAAGATCTGTTCCTTAAGCCACCTGTCAAGAGGAAGGTCGTCAGCCATTGAGCGCAGACAGGTCATACCCGAATGAGTATGGGCATCCTTAAAGCCGGGCATAAGGAGATTGCCTTTTATATCTATCTCCTCATCCCAGACTGTACTGTTGCCGTCACCTTCACCCACATAAAGTATCCTTCCGTCCTCTATCCCTATCTCTCCGTTTTCGATTACATTGAAGGAATCAGCCATCGTGAGTATCCTTGCGTTATAAAGTCTTGTTTTCATTTTTTTGCACCTCTTATTTCTTTTATTGCTTTCTCAAAGGGAGGTCTTAAAATGCCTTTGTCGGTTATGATCGCGGTTATAAGACTGTGATCCGTAACATCAAAGGCGGGATTATAATATTTTACTCCCTTTACACTAAAGTCTCTTTCATACCACAGACTGCTTATCTCTTCGGAGCCGCGTTCCTCGATCTTAATGTCATCCCCCGATGCGCAGTCAGTATCTATAGTTGAATAGGGTCCGAGCACATAAAAGGGGATCCCGTAATATTTTGCAAGTATCGCCACTGTACAGGTCCCTATCTTATTTGCCACATCCCCGTTTGCTGCGATCCTGTCACAGCCGACCAATACCGCATCTATCCGACCCTGCTTCATCACAAGCCCCGCCATATTGTCGCATATGACAGTTTCATCGACTCCCGCCATGGCAAGCTCGTAGGATGAAAGCCTTATTCCCTGCAAAAGAGGTCTTGTCTCATCGGAATAAACATGAAACCTCATCCCGCGCTTGGTACCAAGCAGGATCGGACCTAAGCCAGTACCGTATCTTGTGGTGGCAAGCGCACCTGCGTTGCAGTGCGTTAAAATACCGTCTCCGTCATGAAGCAGGGAAAGCCCGTATTCGGATATACTTAAGCATAAACCGATATCCTCCTCATGTATCCTTACGGCCTCCTCCATGAGAGCTTCCCTTATACTGTCTGTCTTATCCTTTTCCATGGAAGCGATGAGCTTCATCTGCCTGTTTAATGCCCAGCTTAGGTTTACGGCGGTCGGTCTTGCGCTTTCAAGATAACCGGCATATTCAGCCATTTTATTCCTGAATTCATTGAAGCTGCCGCTTACGCTTTTGGCAAGGATCGCAATACAGTATCCTGCAAATACCCCGATGCACGGAGCTCCTCTTACGGCAAGGGTCTTTATGGCATCATACATTTCCTCAGCCTTATTGAGCTTAAGAAAGACAAGCTTTTCGGGCAGAGCCCGCTGATCTATGACTATGATGTTTTCCCGGTCCTCATCAAGCCTGACCGGATCGCTCTCAAGATACTGCATAGACTTAAAATGACTGAATCGATGCCGTCACAAGTCTTTCAAATAACGGCGCGGCCTGTTTTCCGGCTTCGATGACCTCTTCACCCGAAAGCTCGTGATCTGCGATCCCGGCGGCAAGATTACATATGCAGGAAATGCAGCAGATCTTAAAGCCGCAGTGTCTTGCGGCTATGGCCTCGACTACGGTACTCATTCCCACGGCATCGGCCCCCAGCAGCTTAAACATCTGTATTTCGACCGGTGATTCGTAGGAGGGTCCTGCAGTCTGGATATAGACTCCTTCATGCAGGGGGATATCCAGATCATGTGCGGCATTTTTAATCCTGTCATTAAGCTCCTCGTCATATACATGACTCATATCGGGAAATCTCACTCCCAGCTCGTCTATATTTTCTCCCCTTAAGGGATTCGGCACAAAGGATGATATATGATCTTTAACGAGCATAAAGTCTCCGGCGTTAAAATCGTTTCTTATACCGCCCGAAGCATTGGTCAAAAAAAGGATCTTTGCCCCCATAAGCCGCATAAGCCTTGTCGGAAGCACCACATCGCTTATATCATAGCCCTCATAATAGTGAACTCTGCCCTTCATGCAGACCACCTTTTTTGAGCCTATGGTACCGAAAATAAATTTTCCGTCATGCCCTGGAGCGGTGGATACGGGAAAGCCTTCGATATCGCTGTATTCTATCTCACATTCAACCTTCATATTACGGGCATAATCGCCGAGTCCCGATCCAAGCACGAGTGCGATCTCGGGTACAAAATCCGTCCGGCTCCTTACAGCCTTAAGACACCCTTGAAGCTTTTCATATGTCTTCGAATTCGTCATCATCTTTCTCCCTTCTTTTTTTAACACCTCTTTCTTCGTTATATTCATCCAGAATGATAAGCGCCTGCTCCCACTGGTTACCGTTTACATAGATAACACAGAGTTCCTTGGCACCGTTATAATCGCGCCTTTTAAAGAACGGTATCTTTTCCCATTTTTCAAGATAGGAAATACCGCCCTTTACCAGCCTGCTGACAAGCTGATCCTTTACCTTATGATTAGTGGTACAGAATAATTCATAGTCATTGTTTACCATATGTCACCTGCTTTTGGGAACTGTAAAAATAATAAACAGCTAAATAATTTTATCACCATGCGCTAAAATAGGCAAATCGCCATAGATCAGTCACTGGCATCTATATCCATGGTTACATTTACATCATAATCGGGATAGGTCTCTTTTAAGTCATTGACCAGATGTTCGTATATGCCGATCCTGTCCGGAGCAGAAAATTCTATGATCACATCCACCTGCAGGGTCTTTTTTTGTGAATCGGCCCTGAAGCCGTGGACCTGCAGGATATGGTCGTGACTGTAGATCATATTCATTACATGTCTGCGGATCGCAATTATCTCGGGATCTGTGGTATTTACCGAATATATCCCTATAGCCTCCATGATCACGCCGTAGTCCTCATAGACCTTTGATGCGATCTGTCTTGAAAGCTCATCTATCCTGTTGGCATTAAGGCTTTCGTCCACCTCGATATGGACGGAACAAAGAAGGGTGTTCGGACCGTAATTATGCATTATAAGATCGTACGCCCCGCGGACATCTTCAAAAGACATGATCGATTTTCTGATATTTTTTGATATCTCCGGGTCCACCCTTTTTCCGAGGATATCGCTTACCGTTTCCTTAAGCATATCGGAACCGGTCTTTATTATATAAATGGATATAAGACCTCCGAGATATGCCTCGGTGCTCACCTGAAATGATATGTATATTACGGCTGCAAGAAGTGTGGTTACGGATATTAGCGCATCAAGGATGGCATCCTTTCCGGAATCCATAAGGGCCTTGGAATTTACCTCTTTTCCGATCCTGCCCACATAAGACCCCAAAATGAACTTAACCAGTACGGCCACTATGATTATTATAAGCGAAACCTTCGTATAATTAAGCTCTGACGGATCAAGTATCTTTTTTACGGACTCAATGAGAGAGGTGAAGCCTGCATAAAGCACTATGAGCGAGATAACCGAAGCACTGATATATTCCGCCCTTCCGTGTCCGAGGGGGTGTTCCTTATCGGGCAGCTTTCCGCCATACCAAGCGCCTATTATCGTGATCACCGAGCTTAAGGCATCGCTTAAATTATTTACAGCGTCAAGGATGATCGCTATGGAGCCGGTCACAAAGCCGGCTACGGCCTTAAATGACGCGAGAAGCACATTTGCGATTATCCCTATAACGCCTGTTTTTATGATTACGGAATTTCTGTGTGAATTACTTTCCATTTTATCTTATGATCTGTTTTCCCTTGCGACAAGCCGGTCTGCACCGTGCAGCTTGCGGAGCTTGGGTTTTTCGATCTTTCCCGTCGCATTTCTTGGAATATCCTCAAAAAAGATCTCTTTGGGTCTTTTATATCTGGGAAGCCCGAGACAGAACTCATCTATCTCTTCCTTGGTACATTCGATTCCGTCCTTTATCTCTATGACGGCCGCAGTCTTTTCACCGAGTCTCTGATCCGGCATTCCGATGACTGCAACATCCTTTACCTTATCGAATTTTCTGATGAAATTTTCTATCTGTACGGGATATATATTCTCTCCGCCGCTGACTATGACATCCTTCTTTCTGTCCACAAGGAAGATAAATCCGTCGGGGTCCTCCATTGCCATATCTCCGGTAAAAAGCCATCCGTCCTTTAAGACCTCGGCCGTAGCCTCGGGATTATTGTAATAGCAGGTCATAACCCCGGGACCTTTTACGCAAAGCTCCCCGACATCTCCTTTTTTAACGCACTCTCCGTTCTCCCCGACTATCCTTGTCTCCCATCTGTAGCCCGGCACTCCGATGGCTCCGACCTTGTGTACATTTTCGATTCCGAGATGCACACAGCCCGGACCCGTGGATTCCGAAAGTCCGTAATTCGTATCATAGTCATGCTCGGGGAAATACTGCTTCCATCTCTTTATAAGTGAAGGCGGTACGGGCTGCGCGCCTATGTGCATGAGTCTCCACTGGTCAAGCTTATAATCCTTAAGATCGACACTTCCGTTTTCTATAGAGTCGAGAATATCCTGCGCCCACGGCACGAGCAGCCATACTATGGTGCAATGCTCGCTTGAGATCGCCGAAAGTATGATATCGGGCTTTGCTCCTTTAAGCAGGACTGCCCTGCTTCCGGCGACAAGACTTCCCATCCAGTGAAATTTCGCACCGGTATGATACAGAGGCGGTATGCACAAAAAGCAGTCATCCCTGCCTGTCATGTGATGCTTCTGCTCCATCTCCGCAGCCTGTGTGAGACTTTGATGCTTATGCAGTATAGCCTTCGGAAAGCCCGTGGTCCCCGAGGAAAAATAGATAGCTCCGTAATCATCCTCGGATAAAAAGACATCCGGATTATGACTCGGCATATCGGCTACCAGCTCGCGGTAGCTTTCTGAAAACCCCGGGCAATTATCACCCACATATATTAAAAGCCTGCCCTTGCTCAGGCGTTCGGCATTCTGCTCGATTCGTCCGATAAACTCGGGACCGAAAACGATGATATCCACTTCCGCCAGCTCTGCGCAGTACAGGATCTCTTCCGCATCGTATCTGAAATTGAAGGGCACCGCAATAGCCCCGCATTTTAAAACTCCGAAATATATCGGCAGCCACTCCAGACAGTTATACATTATGATGGCTACCTTATCCCCCTTTTTTATGCCTCTTTCGATCAGAAGATTTGCGAAACGGTTTGCCTTTTCGTTGAAAACCCTCCATGTTATCTCTCTTCTGTAGGGCTCAAACCGATTCGGCTCTATAAGATCATACTCCTTCCAGCTTATACGTCTGGTATCGGCCTGCTCGGGATTGAGCTCGACCAAAGCCACCTCATCGCCATATTTATTGGCATTTCTTTCAAGATAATTTGTTACCGGCATTTTTACTCTCCTGTTATTTCTGAACAGTTCCTAAGGAACAAGGCAGACTGTCCGAATCGGTTTTCGGACAGTCTGCCGAGGATGCTTCATTTGCTGCAGATAAATGCAGCTTATTATGACTTCTTTCTCTTGGACATAAGATCGGCCGTAACAGCAACCAGAAGAACCGCTCCTTTTACGATCTTCTGAATATCTGTCGACCATCCGTATAATGACATACCGTTATTAAGCACACCCATTATGAACGCTCCGATAACGGCACCGAAAATGGAACCTGCACCACCGGCAACTGCCGCACCTCCGAGATAGCAGGAGGCAATGGCATCCATTTCAAACTGGTCACCGGCCTTGGGAGTGGCCGATCCGTTTCTTGCCGATAAAACAACGCCCGCTATACCTGCAAGAAGACCCATATTTGTGTAAACCCAGAAGAAAACACGGTCAGTCTTGATACCCGAAAGCTGTGCAGCCTTGCGGTTACCGCCCAGTGCATATATCTGACG
>JAGBOJ010000091.1 GCA_017633935.1 Lachnospiraceae bacterium
TAAACATCTCATCCTTCAGCATTCCGTCATAACTGTTATACAGCCTCACTATCAGGCTGTTGATCGCTTTTCTTGTTTCCTCGAACGTTACATATTTTATCCCCGCAAATGACAGAAAGATCACGGGATAAGTCCCCTGAAGCTGGCGAAATTTCTCATCCTCCCATATCTTAAGTCCCTCAAACAGATCCCCTCTGCCTTCGTATTTATTGGAAAAAAAGCATTCCAGCATACTCATGTTGAGGGTCTTTCCGAACCTTCTCGGACGGGTGATAAGGGTTACAGAGTCCCCAGATTCCCACCATTCTTTAATAAATGCCGACTTATCAATGTATAAATAATCATTTTCTATTAAATCTCTGAAGCTCTGTATTCCTATTGCTATCGTCTTTGCCATTTTACGCCTCCCCTGTTTTCAACGAAAAAATATCACAGCCTTATCCCGTTCTGTATGATGGAGTGGAAGATCCATGTTTTCTTAAGGTCAAAGGTGACTACCGGATCGTAATGGAGCCTGTAGGGAGGGAGCATCACAAAGCCCACCTCCGTTTCCTTCATGGTATATCTTTTTTTGTCCCTCAGATATACCGCAAAGTCATCCTTTACAAAACGGTAGAAAAGCTCTGTGACCTCAAAATCGGAATGATCGCTTGAGGCAACCTCAACCGAGATATTCTTTTTTCCCTTTCTTTTCATATATTCCAAAAGTTCCGGAGTATACTTAAATTCCAAGCTCACTTCCTCATGGCTTCAGCCAGTGCCTTAAACTTATCATCATCCGCCGGCTTTCTTACGGACTTAATTGTGATCATAGGCTCAACCACAGTGATATCCTTCATTCCTTCAAAATATTCCTTCATCTTCCTTCCGGCTGCCGGTGCCCATGAACCGTTTTCTATGATACCGACCCTTCTCTTCTGGAAATTCTTGATCTTAAGGTGATGTAAAAGATCGTTCATGCAGGGGAAAATCTCAAGGTCATAGGTGGAGGATGCCACTATCATCCTGTCATAAAGAAATGCCTGCTCCACGGCTTCCGTCACGTCCTCCTCTGTCAGATCCATAGTGACTACCGTTTCTCCCATCTCCTCAAGCTCCTTTGCAAACTGCAGCACCGCTCTTTTCGTATTCCCGTGGATCGAAGCATAGGGCATAAATATCCCGCTCCTGTCCGGCTCATAGCTGCTCCATGTATCGTATTTGCCTATGATGAGATCAAGGTCATCCTTATGCACGGGTCCGTGAAGAGGCGCGATGGTCCTGATATCAAGCCCTGATACCTTCTTTAAGAGAGCCTGCACCGAAGCTCCGTGCTTTCCGACTATATTAAAATAATAATGGCTTGCATCCGCTATCCATTCCTCATTGTTTTCAAGGGCTGAAAAGGTTCCGAACGCATCCGCCGAAAAGAGGACCTTTTCGCTCTGCTCATAGGTAACTATGACCTCGGGCCAGTGTACCATAGGCGCTGTAAAAAACTGAAGCGTATGCTTTCCGAGACTTAGCGTATCCCCTTCCTTTACCTCTGAAAACCTCCCCGAAAGATCCGTTTCAAAAAACTGCTTCAGCAGGTTTCCCGCAACGGCACTGCCCACAAGCTTCATATCCGGATACATCAGCGCAAGCTTTTCCACATTCTCCGAATGATCCGGCTCCATATGCTGGATTATAAGATAATCCGGCTTTCTGTCCTTAAGCTCGGCTTTGAGATTATCAAAAAACTGCTCACTTCCTCGCTCATCAACCGTATCCATGATCGCTGTCTTTTCATCAAGGATAACATAGGAATTATAGGATATTCCCTCAGTGGGATACTGGCTTTCAAACTTCTCAAGCTCCGGGTCATCCGCCCCTGTAAACCTTATATCATCCGAAATAAAAACCCTGCTCTTATCGTACATATAAAACTCCTTTCCGTGACTGGCGCTTTTATCTTTGTATCACAATGATTATAACAGATGGCATATCTGATCACAACCGTCCTGCGCTTTTGATCAGGTTTACATAAATCCCCACTGACCTCTTTTCCCGACCGGCAGTTATTTTACATCAATCTCTTAATATCTCATTGACCACCCTTCCGTCCGCGTTTCCGAGATCCCATCCGAAAAGCCTTGCGATGGTAACCCCCTCATCGGGAAGCGACATATCAAGCTCGTAATCCCCCGGCTTGACACCCTCGTCCTTTATCATAAAAAATGTCCTGTAATCCCTGTCCTCCGGATCATAACCGTGCGTGGCTCTCTGCCCGCGCTTTCCGGCATCGCTAACCCTTTCCTCCTCCTGCTCCATCAGGTCGAGAAAATAATATCCGTCATTGGCCTCAAGCATAAAATCGCATCTGCCGTCCGCCCCCTTTGCCTTTATCTGCGGTCTTTCAAGGATCGCCTTTATCCCCTTATTGCTATCCTTCCACCTGTAAAGCAGATCCCGCACATGATCCCGCTGCCGCCTGTCCTTTAAGTAAATATAGGCAGCCCCGTCGCAGTTGAGCGAAAACGCCTTATAAGATAAGATCCTTAACATCCCGTCCGTCTTGATAAGTCCGGCTTTTCTTAGCATATAATTCGGATACAGTATGGTATGCGTATCCTTCTGGTAATGATCGCCCAAAACGACTATCGAGGTCTCATCATAAAATCCCGTATCCTTTAAGGTCCTTACCAGACCGTTAAGCCTCTCCTTATGACGGTAAAGGGCGTCTTTGGCCTTCCTGCCGTTTACGCCGTACCTGTGCCTTACGGTATCCACATCCGCAAAATGGACCATCATCATATCCACATCATACTTTGTCAGGGTGCGTATCATGGATTTATAGATAAAGTCATCCAGATTCGGCTGCTCGATCCCCCTTATACCCTTACCGTAAAGCCTCAGCATATTAAGCTGGTAAAGGCTGCTCCCGAAGATGAGCGACCTGTCCACCTGACAGTGCCAGCTCCGGTTTGCAAAGATCTCCGGCATATTGTAATTTATATGCGCCCACGCAGTCACGGGCCACAATAACGAAGCCGTCTTATATCCGTGGCTTTTTGCCTCATCGTAAAGCGTTGTACCGTTTACGTAGCTCCTGTACCACGTCCAGTCCGGCTTCCAGTATCTTAATATCTGAATTCTCAGGTTATTCGTGATCCCCGAATGTATCGGGTTTTTCCCTGTCACGACCGCAGTATGCGCCGGATAGGTAAGGGAAGGATAAACACTCTTTACCCCCTTTACCACAGCCGCGTCATTTAAGTAATCCTTAAATTCATTTCCGCTGCAGATAATATCAAGGTCCTTATCACCGCAGGCATCCAGTGATATTATCAGAAGCTTCTTTTTTCCGTTATGCCTCAATGTCCTGTTCCTCCGCCTCTCTTTTAAGCTTCAGCATATGCTCTTTTATCTTTTTTTCGTAACCGTTTTCCGAAATATGATAAAACTCCCTGTCCTTGAGCTCATAGGGAAGATACTGCTGCTTTACGTAATTGTTTTTATAATCGTGGCTGTACTTGTAGCCAACGCCGTGTCCGAGCTTTTGAGCGCTCTTATAATGTGCATCCTGAAGGTGCGGCGGGATAGTGATGTTCGGCGTCTCCTGTACGGCACGGCCTGCCTCATAGATCGCCTCCACCGCCGAATTGCTTTTCGGAGCCGTTGCGATATAGGCCGCCGCCTGTGAAAGTATTATCTGTGATTCCGGCATACCTATGCGCTCTGCTGCCAAAAATGCGCTAACCGCCACCTGCAGGGCCTGGGGATCGGCATTTCCCACATCCTCTGAGGCACAGATAACCATCCTCCTTGCTATGAACTTTATATCCTCACCCGCATTCAGCATTTTTGCCAGATAAAATACCGCCGCGTCCGGGTCTGACCCCCTCATAGATTTTATGAACGCGGAGATCGTATCATAATGATTATCCCCGTCCTTATCGTATTTTACCGCCCGCTTCTGAATGCACTGCTCTGCGACCTCAAGCGTGATATGAATGATCCCGTCCTCACTCCTGTCAGTCGTCATCACACCGAGCTCCACGGCATTTAATGCCATCCTTGCATCACCGTCACATATATCCGCCAGAAACTCCACGGCATCGTCATCTATTGCCGCATTGTAAGACCCCATCCCCTTTTCCTTATCTGTAACGGCTCTTCTTATGAGCTTTGAGATATCGCCGGTCGAAAGGCTTTTTAATTCAAATATCCTTGAACGGGATATAAGAGCCCCGTTTACCTCAAAGTAGGGGTTTTCGGTCGTCGCCCCGATAAGTATCACGGTCCCGTCCTCGACAAAAGGCAGGAGATAATCCTGCTGTCCCTTATTAAAGCGGTGGATCTCGTCTATGAAAAGGATGGTATTCCTTCCGTACATCCCGCGGTTTTCCTTTGCCCTCTCTATGACCTCCTCCATATCCTTTTTACCGGATACCGTTGCATTAAGCTGTACGAAATCCGCTTTGGTGGTATTTGCTATCACCTTTGCTATGGTCGTCTTACCCGTGCCGGGCGGTCCGTAAAGAATGATGGAGCCGAGCTTATCTGCCTTTATCGCCCGGTATAGGAGCCTGTCCTTTCCTACGATATGCTCCTGTCCCACTATCTCCTCAAGGGTCTGCGGACGCAGCCTTGCTGCAAGCGGTGATTCTTTTTTCATTTTATTCTGTCTTGCGTATTCAAAAAGATCTGTATCCATGATTCCTTCTTTAATTCTCTGCCTTCCCGCAGCACCTGTATTTTCCGGTAATGCTTAAAAAACGGAGCCGCCATACGACTCCGTTTTTTTATTTTAAGCTTTGCTTTCCTGTTTTTTTCCTTTCATGTTCTTTATGGGGATATTTGCGTAAAGCGCCGGCGAAGCCTTATCCGAGCCCTCGTTTTCAGCTTCCATCTGGGTTATCTTTATATCAAGCCCTTCCTTATCGATCTCCACATATTTTGAAAGCACCTCGATAATATCATTCTTGATCTTTTCCATTATTTCCGGCGAGCAGGCCGATCTGTCGGATACGAGTACAAGCTTGAGCCTGTCCTTTGCCACATCGCCCGATCCCTTTTTCCTGAATAAATCACTGAATTTCATCCCCTATACCTCCTACATGCCGAAAAGTCTTGCAAAAAAGCCTTTTTTATTGAGGTCAAGGAAAGGAACCTCCTCTCCCATTATCCTGTGGCAGATATTCATATAAGCCTGTCCCGGAAGGGAAGAATCACCTGCGAGCGGCTCGCCGTTATTGGTGGCGATCACTATGTTCTCATCATCCGGCACGATGCCTATAAGTCCGATCTCAAGCACCTCGACCACATCATTTGCGGACATCATATTTCCCTGCTTTACCATATCCGGTCTTAAACGGTTTACGATGAGCTTCACATCCTTCATCTCGTTCGCTTCAAGAAGTCCTATGATCCTGTCCGCATCACGCACTGCCGAAACCTCGGGAGTGGTCACGATGAGCGCCCTGTTCGCACCTGCTATGGCATTCTTAAAGCCCTGCTCTATACCTGCCGGACAATCCATAAACACATAATCGTAATCTTTCTTAAGCTCGTCTGCCAGCTTCTTCATCTGCTCGGGCGTAACGCTGGTCTTGTCCCTTGTCTGGGCTGCGGGAAGAAGATAAAGTCCCTCGGTCTTTTTGCTCTTAATGAGAGCCTGCTTAGCCTTGCAGTTACCCTCTACCACATCCACAAGATTGTATACTATCCTGTTTTCAAGACCCAGCACCACATCGAGATTCCTGAGTCCTATATCGGTATCCACAAGTACGACCTTCTTTCCGAGCTTAGCAAGTCCGGTGCCGATATTGGCTGTAGTAGTGGTCTTTCCGACTCCGCCTTTTCCGGACGTAATAACTATCACTTCTCCCATTTAATTCTCCTCATCTTTCTTTTCATTTATGCTGTTTACATCAGCGTCACTTTCATCCTTACTGCTTTTTTTATCCTGCTCTTCATCCTTTGCGGCCGCTTCCTTAAGCTTCTGCTGTTTTTCCGCCTCCTTGCGTATGGCATCCGCCTCCTCCTTTGAGAGTATCGGCGCGGTATTATTGTCCATAAGCGGGCTTACGGGCTTGCGTCCGGGTCTGAAGAAGGAGTTTTCCTTCAAAAAGGTATTGTCAAAATCCTGTATGACTATATGACCGTCAACGATCGAAGCCACCTCGGGGATAACCTCATCCTTCGGCCTCATAAACCCTTTCCGGCGCTTTCCGGTCTTTTCCTGTGCAACAGCCATTGCATCGCTTATCCTTATCTGAAGCGGGTCCATCTTAAGCGCCATGACAAAAGCATCCGAATCGCCGTAGGCTCCCGCATCCGCTGTACCCTGCAGGGCACCTAAGATGAATATCGAACCTCCTGCCGTCACTGTGGCTCCGGGCTTAACATCACCCAGCACCATTATGCTTCCGAGCGCCTCTATATCGTTTCCCGAGCGCAATGTACCCCTGTGTACCTGAATGTTTAAGGGGTCAAGCTGTGCCGTAAGCTGATCCACCGCCTTTAAGAGCGTGGCATTATCCTTCCTGAGCTTTGATATCTCCACCTCGTGCTGCGGATCTTCTCCGAGTATCTCTTCAAACCTGTTTTCCAGTACGGAATTCTGGACCATTACCGTATCGACCTTAAGCCTTGTGTTTTTCACTAAAAGCTTAAGTACCTCTGAGGCCTGCTCATCATTTATATCACGTCCTTCAATGGACAGTACCATATGCTTGTTTCCGAAAAAAGCAGAGCTCTCCTTGAATTTCCTTTCGATATCCGGCAAAAGCGATTCAAAATCACCATGATCCGTAAGCTTTAAGATAAGTCCCGATTTAACTCCCTTTACTGTAACCGATTGCTGACTCATGTTTTGATTTCCCTTTTCCTGAAAAACGAATTATACCAAAGTGTCCTTATGATTTACATAATAATAACGACACCCTATGAATTATGACACTATCTGATATATTATGTCAAGCGCTAAATGATGTGATTTTATTTCACCCAGTCCATTGTAAAGGTGTCTCCTGAAACCTCAAGCTCCATCTCCTCACCCATCAGAAGCGGATAATTTACATCCGCATGTCCTGCGGGAAATCCGAAGGCAACCGGAATATCGGTATCCTGAAGAAATTCACGCCTTATCATATCCGCAACCGACTCATATTCTCCGCCTCTGACCTCTCCGAAATTTCCCGAGCCGTCTGCGGGAAGCTCTGTCCATTCCCCGAATACTATGCCTTCCGCCCTGTCAAGAACCCCGGCATTTTTTAACACTGTAAGATATCTGTGGATATGCTGTATATTCTCCCCCACCTCTTCAATGAAGAGTATGTAGGGTTCATCCGTCTTTGTGCAGTCGTATCCGGTATTAAGCACTGCGGTAAAGGTTGAAAGATTGCCTCCGATAAGGATACCGGCTGCGCTTCCGTCAATCCCCGCCTCCTTTGACTGACATCTGTATGAGGGGATATTTCCGGTCATCATCTTAAGCTCAGCCTCCCTGCACTCCTCCGGAAGAGAAGTAAAGGTCGAACTCATGCAGGCGTGTATCGAAGGAAGCCCGGCTGCAGTCCATGCCGAATGATATATGGTAATGTCACTGTACCCAATGACCGGCTTATGTGCCTTACCTATCATATCCTCCGGGATGACATCCATTGCCTGGGATGCTCCGTACCCTCCTCTTACGCAAAATACCGCTTTTATCTCATCATCCTCAAGAGCCCATTTAAGGTCCTCCAAAAGCTCGTCAAGAGTCCTGACCTCAGGACATACATACTTTCCCTCTACCGGCACAAATCCCCATTCCTCAAGGCCCTTAACCGTCGCATCCACCTGCTCCCTTGACGGAAGAGCGGAAGGCGAGATGACAGCCACCTTATATCCCTTTGAAAGAAAATAGGGTGATCCTTCTTCGGAATACGTGCTGTATCCGGTGATTTCTACATCACTGTCGTCACCCTCTGATATGTACTCGGGTTCTTCGGTATCCTTATCATCAACTATCCTTACGGTACACCCCGAAACAAAGGCTGAAAGCGCAAGGAGTGCTATCAGTACAAATGTAACTGCTCTGTATTCTTTTTTTCTTTTCATTCCGGTTCCCTCCTTTTTTCCTAAGTGTCATATTATTATAAAGTATTTTAAATTTTAAACTCAGCGACTTATGGTAGTCACCGTCCGTGACATTTTCTTTTGTACTGTCTGCTATGTATTTCAGAAGATTCTTCAGCTTTATATCATTGATATCCGCATTCTCCGGCATTTCTCCGTCTGTGTATAAATAGGAGAAAGAAGTATCCTTACATTCTTTTCCCTGCTTCGGTTGATTTGGGATTTAAAGCAGGAAATTTCATTAATGTAAGAACTACATTTCATGGACACGGCTCAAAATCTGTTCCTTTGCCGCATTAGAAA
This sequence comes from Lachnospiraceae bacterium, assembly GCA_017633935.1. Classification (GTDB taxonomy): domain Bacteria; phylum Bacillota; class Clostridia; order Lachnospirales; family Lachnospiraceae; genus NK4A144. The sequence goes on from JAGBOJ010000091.1 coordinate 8,389, forward strand.
ACTCTCTGCTTTGTTGATGTGCATTATCATAGCATTTATGACCGCTTTTTTCAATGACCTTTTTATGAAAATGATTCTTTGGACTAACCTTAATTCAGAAGTGATAGTTAATACCCAATTCTTTCATTATCCCATTGGCAGTGTGTCGTGATTTTATGACTGTGTCTACTGCAACAGAGTGACCATTTGCAGGATTTATCCATATGTCATGATCACCTTTTCCGTGTCTGACAAAGTGACAATTGTGTTCTCTCAAAATCTTTCTGACCTTCTTTTCGTACTCTGCCATTATGCTGATGCTATTTGCTGGGTAAAATTGCAGACATAGCTTATTGTTTTAGCCGGTGTCTGACCATTTAATTCAACGAGTTCCGGTGCGGCATCTTTTGCTTTTTGAATCAGTTTGTCTAATGACTCTGATTCTAACACCAGCCCTGTAATGTTAGGACTTGTAGCAATCCATACATTTGCCTCTTCATCCCATGTAAAGTAAATGGTGTAATTCATAAGCTCACCTCTTTTCATGGCGTTCTTCCTTTCCAATTTTCTGCAGAAGACCAAAGCACGGAAAGGGAGAATACTCTTTTTGCGGAAAGGCTTAAGCAGCCCTTCCACATAAATAAAAATATAAAGAAAATAATTATATATTAATTATAACATGATACGGAAATATCGCAATTTCTTTTTTCAATTCCTTATCAGAACACGTTATGAGGATAAAACCACTGTGATCACCGTAGCTGACAACGGTTCGGGATTTAAGATCTCCGATGACAGTGAACCGCATATTGCGCTTTCCAATATACAGCAAAGGCTTGAAATGATGTGTAACGGAAAGCTTACCGTGATGCCCGGGGAAAACGGCGGAACGACAGTTAAGATAACGATTCCCGACCGGTAAGAGGCGATTAAAGCGGACAGTTCTTAAGTTCCTTTTATTTCATCATCAACCTCCGCAGAACTTATCCTGAATCGTACCGCCCTTATGCCCGCATATTTTCCCTTTCCTCTTATAAGCACTACCGCCTTATTTGTACATATAACATTATTAAAATATCCGCATATCTCATAGTCCGAGCCTTTATTTAAGGTGACAGTCTGTCTGTTCTTTTTCATATTCAGCGTCAGACCGGGACCTCCGGTATCATCTCCCGGCTCTATCCCGCTGCCTGTATATTCACAGGGCTTTCCATTATTTATCACTACCGCTGCCCTGTTTATATCCTGAGATTTATCTATGATCCTGTAACTGCCCGAAATACTCCCGATATAATTCCCGTTTCCCGCTGCATTAACAGACACAGTAACTATCTCGCCCACAGCCGGCACATCCTTGCCATCCTTAGTGTGAAATTCCACGATATAATCGTTTTTCTCCCCTTTCTTCAGCCTTTGATCTGTATAATCCTCATCCGTAAAAAGAAACCTTGTATTTTTATAAGCATTCTTCGATTTACTGTAAACCCTGTCGGATATTGTAAGCAGCATCGTTGAAAGCGGTCTGGGCACAACGGTAAAATCCTTTATGATCCCGGTACTCATATCCGTCCTGTATTTTCCCCTTCCCTTTACTATAATCTGCGGCGCCCTGCTGTCTCCCGCTTTTGCCACGGCTTTGTTATTTTTATAGCTGACAGTATAATCCGTACCCTCTTTAAGCCTTATGCCGTTGTAACTGACTATCACAGAAGGCTTTGCCCCTCCATATGTATAATACTGTGTCTCCTCACCCGGAGTGATCCTTACCTCCGATTCCTTTATGGTATATTTTCCCCTTATATTGAAGGTAAGTTTTTTTGTTCCGAAGGTCGTTTTTCCGTTTCCGGTAAATAATGCTGTCGCTGTGCCTATCTCTGTATTTCCGTTTAGACTTACGGTGTAATCCGCACCCAAAGAAAGTATTTCCGATCCTGTCTTTACAACAAAATCCGGCGTTACGGGATTTCCGTCATATTGATAACTTTTACTGTAATTTCCGATATGTACTCCCGACATGACCGTTCCGTCACAGACTTTGAGAAATACATCCTTCTCTCCCGTAAAATTCCCGGTATCTCCTTTCGTCACGCTGATGATATAATCTCCCTCATCACGGCAGTCACTCTCCCGATTCTCCGAAGCCGTAAAATATCTGATCTTTATATCCTTTTTTGAATATCTGATCTTATCCCCGTTAAAGGTAAACTCCGGCTTTACGTTATTATTTCTTTTTCCTTCCCGGTATGGCATAAATATCCCGTCCGCACTGAGCAGGCTTAACGGCATCGGTTTTATGTTAAAATTCAGATCCAGTTTTCCTCTGTAATTTCCTTTAAGCCTCACGATGACTCTGGGCAGTCTGTTTTTATCACTCTGCCCGGTACTTACATTTTTATTATTCTTATAAGCTATCGTATAGTCCTTTTTTTCAATAAGTCTCCTGTTTCCGCAGTATACCCTTATTGCCGGTTTTATGGGACAGCCCGTATAGTAATAACCGGAACTCAATCCTCCTGTCCAGATA
>JAGBOJ010000092.1 GCA_017633935.1 Lachnospiraceae bacterium
CAAAAGGGACGGCTTAAGCTGAGGCTCATAATGGACAGGTTCAGTCTGGAACTGTTTGTAAATGACGGGATGCAGGCCGCGTCCTTTATTATCTACACCGCATCGGATGCCGACGGGATAAGCTTTGAATCTGACGGGGAGGTCGCAGCGGAGGTGGAAAAATACGAGCTGAGAGTTTCCTGTTTCGATCATTAAAAGATGTCAGAGTCAAAAGCACTTCGTGCTGTTTTTAGATACAATATATAGTTATTTCGTGCAAGCACGATAACTATATATTGTATCTAAAAGGTGCTAAAGCACCTTTTGACTCTAACATCATTAAAAAAATTTTGATAAACCCTGTGATATATGGTAAATTGTTGTTACCGTGATCACGGGGCTTATTTTATAGTGAAGGGGTGCGGACGAAAATCTTTTGTCGTTCACTATAAAGCCTCCGGCGGATGCACACGGATTTTGTAAGGAAATCTGCCGGGGAAAGCCTATTATGACAGTCTGCGGGGGAATTAAAGAGCCCCGCAGGGGAAAGTTTACATAAGAAAGGAAAAGGATATGATAAGCGTCGGTATAATCGGAGCAACGGGATATGCGGGAAATGAGCTTGTAAGGCTGCTGCTCGGACACAGGGAGGCCAGTATCAAATGGCTTGTCTCAAAGAGCTTTACGGGAGAAAGATATCAGGATATATACCGTAATTTTTTTGAGATTATAGACAGGGTATGTACGGGAAGCGAGCTTGAAGAGCTGGCGGAAACGGTTGACATAATATTTACAGCCACCCCGCAGGGATATCTTTCGGGACTTCTTACAAAGGAGGTGCTTGAAAAGTGCAGAGTGATAGATCTTTCGGCGGATTACAGGATCAAGGACCCCGGCATTTACGAGGCGTGGTATAAGATAGAGCATAAGTCAAAGGAGCTTATAGATGATGCCGTATACGGACTTGTGGAGGTAAACAGGGAGGACATACGGGATTCAAGGCTTGTCGCAAATCCGGGGTGTTACACGACCTGCTCGATCCTCACAGCATATCCTCTGGTTAAGGAAAAGCTGATCGACCCCGATACCCTTATCATAAACGCGCTTTCGGGTGTCTCCGGTGCGGGCAGGGGAGCAAAGGTAGCTAACCTTTACTGCGAGGTGAACGAGTCGGCAAAGGCCTACGGGGTAACGACCCACAGGCACACCCCCGAGATAGAGGAGCAGCTTTCCTATGCTTACGGTTCGGATATACGGATATCGTTTACACCGCACCTTGTACCCATGAACAGGGGCATACTTGTGACAGAGACGGCGACGCTTAACGGGGAGTGCGGCTATGATGAGATCAGGGCTGCATACGAAAAGTATTATGCCGGCGAGAAGTTTATAAGGCTTATGGATAAGGATGTCTGCCCCGAAACGAGATTTACCGAAGGCAGCAACTATGTGGATATCGGCTTTAAGACGGATGAGCGCACGAACCGTGTCGTTATGATGGGGGCGCTTGACAATCTGGTAAAGGGTGCGGCAGGACAGGCCGTGCAGAATATGAATGTGATGTTCGGATTTAAGGAGGATGAGGGATTGAATATCATCCCTATGGTGCCGTGATGCAGATAAGAACGATGACGATCGACGATTATGAGGAGGTAAAGAGCCTCTGGATGTCGATAAAGGGCTTTGCCATAAGAAGTATAGATGACTCAAGGCAGGGGGTTGAGAAATTCCTTGAAAGGAATCCGGGCTTTTCCGTGGTGGGGATCGAGGACGGATGTATAGTGGGCGCCATCCTCTGCGGACACGACGGAAGAAGAGCCACCCTTTACCATGTATGCGTGCATCAGGATTACCGCAGGCGCGGCATAGGAAAGGCAATGGTGGTGCGCTGCATGGAGATGCTCAATAAGGAGGGCATAAACAAGGTGGCGTTAATAGCCTTCACCAAAAATGATGTGGGAAACGCATTCTGGAAGGAGATAGGGTGGACTAAGCGCATGGACTTAAACTATTACGATTTTACCCTAAACGACGAGAATATTGTAAAGTACAACGAATAGACGGTTAGCTCCTTCTAACTGATTGCCTTAATACTGTTTCCATTATATAATATCTTCGGGGAAGTTTATGTTTCGGGAGGTATGTTTTGGAACAGTACAGTTTTGATGAAAGAGTATTGGGCGTATTGGAAAAGAGCTGTATTCCGTACGCTATCTATCAGATGGTGGATGACCGTGTCGTCACGATAATGGTGTCGGACGGACTCTGCGATCTCTTTGACATAAGCCGTGAGGCTGCGGTCGACCGGCTGAACAATCATATATATGACACGGATCACCCCGATGATGTGGCACGCCTCGGGGATGCGGCGATAACCTTTGCCGGAGGCGGGGGAGAATACGATGTTCTTTACCGAACCATGATCTCGGGCAGCTACAGGATAATCCACGCCCAGGGGAGGCACGTCTACACCTCAAAGGGCGAGCGTCTTGCGGTGATCTGGTATTCCGATGAGGGTCCCTATAAGGATGACAATCAGAGTCTTTATGATCAGGCCTTCAACTCAATGATGACAAGCATAACCAAAAATTTCGGCAATAATTATGACAGTCTGACGGGTCTTCCGAACATGAGCTATTTCTTTAAGCTTGCCGAATCCACGCACGACAGGCTGGTGGCTCACGGAAAGGAGCCGGTTCTTATCTTCTTTGACTTCAACGATATGAAGAACTATAACTTAAAATACGGCTTCAGTGAGGGAGATAAGCTTATCCACGGGATGTCACAGGTACTCGTGGAGGAATTTTCAAATATCAACTGCTGCCGCTTCGGAGGCGATCATTTTGTGGCCGTGTCCGAAAATGAGAGTGTTGAGGAAAAGCTGAAGAGGATATTCGAGAAGGTAAAGGGGTTAAACGACGGGAAAACTCTCTTTGTGAGGGCAGGCATCTATAAGAGCAGTATGGGAGAGGTCAGCGTAGGCGTGGCAAGCGACAGGGCAAAGATGGCGTGCGACACCTTAAGAGACAGGATATCTTCCGCCTACAGATACTTTAACGACGATATGTTAAAGAGCTCACGCATGCGCCACTATATCATCGACAATCTCGACAGGGCTTTAAGGGAAAAATGGGTGGAGGTCTATTATCAGCCGATCGTGCGCTCGGTAAACGGAAGGGTGTGTGACGAGGAGGCTCTTGCGCGCTGGATAGATCCGGTGCTCGGATTTTTGTCCCCGGCGGACTTTATCCCCGTGCTTGAGGATGCAAAGCTTTTATATAAGCTGGATCTTTATATGCTTGAGCAGGTCATTGAAAAAATGAAAAGGCTTGAGGAGGAGGGGCTTCATGTGGTGCCGCACTCAATCAATATATCACGCTCGGATTTTGAAATGTGCAATATTGTGGAGGAGATAAGAAAACGGGTGGATGATGCCGGCATGGAGCGGGAGAAATTCACCATTGAGATCACCGAAAGTGCCATAGGCGCAGATATGGATTATATAATGCAGCAGGTACAGGTGCTTGACGGGCTGGGCTTTAAGGTGTGGATGGATGATTACGGAAGCGGATATTCCTCGCCCGAGATCCTTCAGAGAATAAAATTCAGCACCTTAAAGCTTGATATGCAGTTTATGAGACAGTTTGACAAGACCGAAAAGAGCAGGATCATAATAAGCGAGATCATAAATATGGCGCTCAATCTCGGGATGGAGACCGTGGTTGAGGGCGTGGAGACGATCGAACAGGTGCAGTTTTTAAGAGAGGTCGGTGCCACAAAGCTTCAGGGCTTTTATTTCTGCAAGCCGATCCCGATAGCGTCCATACTTGAAAGGTATAAAAGCGGAGCGCAGATAGGCTTTGAAAATCCGAAGGAGGCAGATTATTATGCCGCGATAGGCGGAGTGAACCTTTACGACATATCACCGTCCGCAAAGGCGGATGAGGGCATTACCGATTACTTCGATACCATACCTATGGCGATCTTTGAGATATTTGAAGAGGATGTAGCCATCATAAGATGCAATAAGTCCTATCAGAAGGTGCTTAAGAATGTATTTGCGATGGATGACCCTTATGTGAGGATGAAAAAGGATGTATACGGGGACGGCTACGGCTCGGATTTTATGGAAGCTCTTTTAAAATGCGGCAAGGACGGAGGGCAGATCATAGAGGATGAGCAGACCGTAAGCGGCAGGAGCATACATATGCTTTTCAGGAGGGTTGCGGTAAATCCCGTGACGGATGTAAAGGCTGTCGCTGTGATAATGCTCGATATAAGGGACGTGAAGAAGGAGCTGAGCCGTCTTACCTACGGAAGCGTGGCACAGGCGCTCTCATCGGACTATGTGGATCTTTTCTATGTAAATGTGATCACGGAAACCTTTGTGATATACAGTCCCGAGCCCAAAAGAGGTGAAATGATGGTTGAAAGGCACGGTGACGACTTTTTTGCAGAAGCAAGGAAGGATGCCAAAAAGCTTCTTCATAAGGATGATCAGGACGGCTTTATTGAGATCTTTACCAAAGAAAACGTGCTCAATGCCATACGGGAAAACGGGGCGTTTACCTGTACATACAGGGTTTTAAGGGATGGCAGCTATATCTATGTGGAAATGAAGGCTACCGCAATGGGCAGGGATAAGAGGCACATCATCATCGGCGTGAACAATGTGGACGCAAGGATGCGCCAGCAGGAGGAAATAGACCGGTTAAAGGAGGAGAGGCTTTCATTTTACAGGATGAGTGCGCTTATGGATGATCATATCGCCTTTTACAGCGTGGATCCCAAGACAGAAGAGTACTTTGCCTTTAACGCAACAAGGGATTATGAAAGCCTCGGAGTTTCTCAAAAGGGAAAAGGGTTTTTCAGGTCGGCACATCAGGATGCCTTAAAAGCGGTATATGAAGAAGACAGGGAGCTCTTTATAAATTCATTTAATATGGAAAACATAATGTCGGCAATAGAAGAGGGTGGGTTATTTACTCTTGATTACAGGCTGAATATGAAGGACGGTGTAAAAAGCGTGAGGCTTAAGGCCGTAAGGATCACGGAGGATGATAAGGAACGGCTTATCTTCGGGGTCAGGGAAAAGGGCTCGTGATTTTTACATAAAAGACAAGAAGGGCGGAATATAATTGCTTGAAGCTTTAAGAAGAAAATGGTATTTCATATTATTGGGACTTGTCCTCATCGTGCTTTTGATCGCGGGGGCTTCATGGCTTTTGCTTAAGCAGTGGGCCGATAAGAGCGATATTACGATCGGTGTGGACAGGACCGTCACATATAATTCCAAGGATGATATCGCGCAGGCTATGGAAAGCTACGGCAAGGCAGGCTACGCAAAGATCATCACCGGTTCAAAAAACAGAGTAAAGACCGTAAAGGACGGCAGCAAAAAGGAAAGCACCGTAAGGAGTGCGGATCGGGGGCTTTCTGAAAACCGGGTCGCTATCGTATTCGACCGTCTGTCGGAGACCTCCGTAAACGAAAAAATATTAAAGGTCCTTAATGACCATAAGGCAAGGGCCACCTTCAGTGTGCCCGGAGTTGAGGCCGCGGAAAACGATGAGTTCATTGCCTCGCTTCCGGTTAAGGATACGGACATAGCCGGAAACACGCTTGAGGACAGTGATGATGATACGAAAGACAGTACAGGAAGGCTTATCGAAAAGCTGATCATGACAAAAAACGTCCTCGGAGGTCTTGCGGATAAGGAGATAAGCTCGGTTTTCCTAAGCGGTACGAGGTATTCAGCAAATGTGTGCCGCGCAGTGAAGGCATGCGGCTTTGACTATGTGATAGAGCCGGATAATGACGATCTTATCGACAGCCGGACCTTTAAGGACAGGGATGAGGTTGCTGCCTACGTATCAAAGCTTTCGGGGGATACGATCATCATGATCGAGTTAAACGGCCTTGCGGATGCCATAAAGGAGGAGATACCGGTCTATCCGGATGTGCCGGCAGTGGATAAAAAGCCGGATGCTGAATCTGACAGGGAGGAAGCAGAGGAGGAAGAGGAGGAAGAGCCGGTAGAGATAGATGTCATACTGGACTGGCTTTTATCGGAGCTTGAAGAAAGGGATATAAAGACCGAGCTTGTAAAAAACTTTGAAGCCGTGGAGTTTGAGGATCTAAGGCTTTCGGGAACCGGGGAAAACGAAAATACGGCTCCGGTTTATAAAAGCGCGATCACGGATAAGAGCAGGGTGGGCTTTGCGATATACGGGCTTCCCGCGGGAAATCCCGATGAAGTCTTATCAGCCTTAAAGGAGGCAAGGGCAGGGGCAACCTTTTTCATTTCGGGAGTCGAGGCGATAGATCACGGTGATCTTGTAAATAAGATAAGGCAGGAGGGATATGACATTGCCTGCGCCGGCTTTACGGGAGAAGATATGACCGGAAGGCAGGCCGATGAATGCTATGAGGAGATCGAAAAGGGTCTGGGAAGCGTCAGTGACCTTAACAATAACGCGTCAGCCTGCTATATGCCGGGTGTGGAGATAAAGGATAAGGCTGAGGTTACGGCAAAGGACCTTTTCGGTGAGGATTTATACGGCATAAGGAACGGCGCCGCGGCAAACGGGGTTAAGCTCATCTATCCCGTCAGTGTAAAAAATCCCGAAAAGGGTGATATCCATACCGTGGCAGCGGAAAACGGAGTGGTTGACATAAATAAGATGAAGGAATTCTTTGAGACCGCAAAAAAGGAGAGATTAAAGGTGGTCTCTGTCGACAATCTCATCGGCAGCAGCGGACAGGTGACCGCTTATACCGCAAATGATATAAGGAGCTTAAG
>JAGBOJ010000093.1 GCA_017633935.1 Lachnospiraceae bacterium
GCACGGATCTCCGTGGGATGATGGGCATAATCGTCCACTATCGTTATGCCGTTTATCCTGCCCTTTACCTCAAAGCGTCTTCCGGTGCCCGTAAATTCAGACAGTCCGCGCTGTACGGCATCTGCAGACGAGCCGATGAGAAAAGCGGCAGCGGCAGCGGCACAGGCATTATACACGTTGTGAAGACCGGGTACGTTCAAAGAAAGCGGGGTCTTGTTTCCGTCGTGATTTAATATAAAGGAGGGCATACCGAGAGCGTTTACGGTGATGTCAGAAGGATAGATATCCGAAGAAGCATCCTGACCGACAGTGATGATGCGGCATTTAAGACCCTCCGTGATCTCCTCATAGCGGGGAATGTCCTTATTTATTATAAGTGTGCCATCTTCGGGAAGAAGACCGGCAAAACGCTTAAAGGAATGTCTTATATCGTCTATGTCCTTGAAAAAGTCCAGATGGTCGGCATCTATGTTGAGGATGACGGCTATCTTTGGGAAAAAGCTCAAAAATGAATTGGTATATTCGCAGGCCTCAAGAATGAAGCAGTCATTTGCACCTATTCTGAAATTACCGTTTATGGCACTGAAGATCCCGCCGATGGAGGCGGTCGGATCAAGGTTTCCTTCAAGGGCTATCTGCGTCAGCATGGAGGTCGTCGTGGTCTTTCCATGGGTGCCTGCTACAGCAACGGGGAGCTTATAGAGCTTCATTACCTGTCCGAGCAGCTCTGCCCTGCTTAAGACCGGGATATTTCTTTCCCGCGCGGCCTTAAGCTCGGGATTATCCTCATGAATGGCAGCAGTCGCAACGACAACATCCGTGCTTTCGGGGATATTACCGGCCTTCTGGGGATACCCTATGACGGCTCCTTTTTGGGCAAGACTTACCGTCAGGGGAGATTCCGCCTGATCCGAGCCCGATACAAAGGCTCCTTTATAAAGCATCAGTTCGGCGAGCCCGCTCATGCTGATACCGCCTATCCCTATGAAATGGATATGAAGTGAAGCTGTCTTATCAAAATCGATAGTATACATTCTTATTCTCCGTCCGTATACGAAATAATTGTAACTCTATTTCCTTATCATAAGTATAAACCGCATAACACTTTGTTGCAAGACATTGTAGTAGATGATATACTGTAATCTATATGTTGTGATTTTTTATGATTGCAAAGGATGTTAAAATGAACACAAAAAAGCTTATCATTACCGGCTGCAACGGTCAGCTCGGAAGGGCTGTAAATAAAATACTGGGAAACGACCCGTCTTATGAGCTTGTAAATACGGATGTAAACGCCGAACTGACGCTTGATATCACCAATATTGACGAGGTTACGGCATTTATCAGGGAGCATGCTCCTTATGCCATAATCAACTGCGCAGCCTATACAGCAGTGGATAAGCAGGAAAGCGATGAGGAGCTTTCCTATAAGATAAATGCCATCGGTCCGAGAAACTTAAGCATAGCGGCAAACGAGGCGCATGCAAAACTGATGCATATATCCACCGATTATGTTTTTGCCGGAGACGCAAAAAAGCCCTATACCGAATTTGATAAAACAGGGCCCAAGAGCGCCTACGGAAGGACAAAGCTTGCAGGCGAGAATTTTGTGAGCACATTTGCCGAGAGGTTTTATATCGTAAGAACGGCATGGCTCTACGGAGACGGTCACAATTTTGTAAAAACCATGCTTAAGCTTTCCGAAAATCATGACGAGGTAAGCGTGGTCGATGACCAGCTCGGCACACCCACAAGCGCAATGGAGCTTGCACGCTGCATAGCAGCCCTCATCCCGACGGATAACTACGGACTTTTCCACGGCACCTGCGAAGGGGATACGAATTGGGCGGAATTTGCCGAAAAGATCTTTGAGCTCGGAAATAAAGACACAAGGGTCAATCATGTCACCTCCGGAGAATATGCGAAAATGAACCCGCAGAGTGCAAAGAGACCGGCATATTCGATACTTGATAATTTAATGCTGCGCCTGACGGGAGGCTATAAATTTGCCGACTGGGAGTCAGCACTGAAGGAATACTTTAAGGATCTGTAAAATGATAATGACCAACCGCCTCGACAGAGGCTTTTACAAATATCAGAAGGAATTTGAAGACAAAGCGATAGAGGTGCTCCGCTCGGGCTGGTATGTGCTCGGAAAAGAGGTAGAGGCCTTTGAGGATGAATTTGCATCATATATCGGGTCAAAATACTGTGCGGGAGTGGCGAGTGGTCTGGATGCGCTTTATCTGGCATTTCGGGCCTTAGACATAAAAGAAGGCGACGAGGTGATCGTTCAGGCCAACACATATATAGCAAGCGTGATGGGAGTCACGATGAACGGTGCCACGCCGGTGTTTGTTGAGCCGGATGAATACTTCGGTCTGGATGCCTCAAAGATAGAGGCTGCCATTACAAAAAGGACCAAAGCGGTACTGGCTGTCCATCTTTTCGGTCAGGCTTGCAGGATGGATGAGATATCTGATATCTGCAAAAAACACGGACTGAAGCTTGTGGAGGACTGCGCACAGAGCCACGGGGCAAAATTTGACGGAAAAACGACGGGCACCTTTTCGGATATAGCCTGTTTTTCGTTCTACCCTTCAAAAAATCTCGGCGCCTTTGGCGACGGGGGTGCGGTAACCACCGACAGCGAGGATTACTTAAGCAGGATAAAAATGCTCCGCAATTACGGAAGCGCCAAAAGATATTATAATGAAGAGGTAGGGGTAAATTCGCGGCTGGACGAGCTTCAGGCAGGTCTTTTAAGGGTACGCCTCTCACATATGGATGAGCTGACGGACGAGAAAAGGGCTATCGCAAAAAGGTATCTTGAAGAGATCCTAAATCCGCTCATCATATTACCGGGCATAAGGGATAAGGCCGATCATGTATGGCATCAGTTCGTGATAAGAAGCCCGAAAAGGGATAAGCTCATAAGCTATTTAAATGATAAAGGGATCGGTACGATAATACATTATCCCGTACCGCCTCATATGCAGAAGGCTTATGAATACCTGGGCCACAAGAAGGGGGATTTTCCCATTGCGGAAAAGCAGGCGGAGGAGGTTCTTTCCATACCGATGTATAACGGAATGACGGGAAGCGAGCAGACAGAGGTGATCGAAGCCTTAAACAGATTTAAGGATTAGGCTGACAGATATCAAGGTGTAAAATGGGAGATATAAAGGAAAAATACAAACTACTTGAATTCAAGGAATTCGGCGATGAGAGGGGAAGCCTCGTGGTAGCCGAAGGCGGCGGCGACATACCCTTTGAGATAAAGAGGGTCTTTTATATGTACGGTTCGGACAGCGGCATAATAAGGGGGCGCCACGCAAACAGACACAGTGAGTTTGTGCTCATCAATGTAGCGGGCACAAGCAAGGTGAGGCTGGATGACGGCTTTCAAACCGAGGTCGTTGAGCTTAACAAGCCCAGAATGGGGCTTTACATGGCTCCCATGATATGGAAGGATATGTATGATTTCTCACCCGATTCAGTGCTGCTGTGCCTTTCAAGCAGGCATTACGATGCGGATGAATACATCAGGAATTATGATGAATTTACCAAAGAGGTAAGGAAATGAGCAGGCTTTCGATAATCGTACCTGTGTATTATAATGCCGATACCCTGGAAGCCCTTTATGAGGATCTGAAAGCAAAGGTTTTCGCAAAGATACCGGACTATGAGATCATTTTTACGGATGACGGCTCCGGGGATGATTCATGGGATGTAATGAACAGGATACTTAAAAGGGACAGGGAGCATGTCAAATGTGTAAAGCTTTCCAGAAACTTCGGTGAGCATGCGGCGCTCTTTGCGGGACTTTCGGTATGCACCGGGGACTGCGCGGTCACAAAGCAGGCTGATCTTCAGGAGGACTCCGCGATAATACCGGAAATGTTTGAAAGCTGGCAGCGGGGCAATGATGTGGTGCTGGCTGTCAGAAACGGCAGGGAGGACCCGATGCTCAAAAAGGCGGCGGCAGGGCTCTACTATAAGATAATAAACAGATTTGTCGATAAAAACATGCCTGTGGGCGGATGCGACTGTTATCTTCTGGACAGAAAGGTAATAGAGGTTTTAAAGATAATGAATGAGAAAAATTCCTCTCTTACGCTTCAGGTGCTCTGGGCAGGCTTTAAGACGGACAGGATATATTTTCACAGGGATGAGAGAAAGAGCGGAAAATCCCGCTGGACTCTTGCAAAGAAGGTAAAGCTTGCGTTAGACTCAATGATGAGCTTTTCGTATTTTCCGATCCGGCTGATGACGGCGCTGGGCTTTATCTTTGCACTGGCGGCGATCATCTGGATAATAGCCGTGATAATAGAAAAGATAACGGTGGGCACACCCATAGCGGGCTGGGCATCATTGATGTGCTTAAATCTCTTTACGGCAGGCGCCGTTATGCTGATGGTCGGGATAATAGGAGAATATGTATGGAGGACGCTGGATGCTTCAAGGAGCAGACCGCCGTTTATCATAGACAGGATAGAGGATGAAACATCTAAAGAAAAAAAGGAGAGAGATTGATGAGAAATGTGGCGCTTATCACGGGTATAACCGGACAGGACGGATCGTATCTGGCAGAGTTTCTGCTTGATAAAGGCTATGAGGTGCATGGGATAATCAGAAGACAGTCCAGCATAAATACTGTAAGGATAGATCATCTGTACTACAATAAGGAAATAAAGGATAAAACCTTTTTCCTGCATCACGGGGATATGACGGATTCAAGCAACTTAAACCGTCTGATCGAGCAGATACAGCCTACCGAGATATATAATCTGGCGGCACAGTCTCATGTGGGCGTGTCCTTTGAGGTTCCGGAATACACCGCGGAGACTACCGGTATAGGTACGATGAGGATACTGGATGCCATAAAGAAATCCGGAGTAAAATGCAGATTTTATCAGGCCTCCACATCGGAGCTTTTCGGCGGCCTGCCGGACACCGCTCCCCAGTCGGAAAAAACACCCTTTTATCCCAAGAGTCCGTACGGGGCGGCAAAGCTTTATTCGTACTGGATCACTGTAAATTACAGGGAAGCTTACGGGCTTTATGCCTGCAACGGTATTCTTTTTAATCATGAGTCACCGAGAAGAGGGGAAACCTTTGTTACAAGAAAGATAACCAGGGCCGTGGCAAATATCGCGGCGGGTAATTATGAGACATTCAGTCTCGGTAATTTAAATGCCAAGAGAGACTGGGGCTTTTCGGGAGACTATGTTGAGGGAATGTGGCTTATGCTGCAGCAGGACAAGCCCTCGGATTATGTGCTTGCAAGCAATGAGACCCATTCGGTGCGTGAATTTGTGGAGCTTGCTTTTAAGAATATCGGAGTGGATATCCAGTGGAGAGGCAGCGGAGTCAATGAAAAAGGTTATGATGCAAAGACGGGCAAGGTAAGGGTCGAGGTCAATCCGAAGTATTTCAGACCGGCAGAGGTGGAGCTTCTCTGGGGCGATTCCAGCCGTGCCGAAAAGGAGCTTGGCTGGAAGAGAAAGGTGGATTTCCCGCATCTCGTGGAAATGATGGTCGAATCCGATATGAAAGACATCGCAGGTATGAGCTGTGAGGAATTTATAAATAAAAGTAAGGAGGAGTAAAGCTATGGCGGATCAGGAAATGAAAAATCTGCTTATTGACCAGTATTGTGATTATCAGGAAATAAAAAAAGCTGAAACCTCGGAAAATGAAGTGCTGGAGTATAAAATAAAGAGATTATCGGCAAAGCTTTCATCATTGGGAGTTAATGTAGAGGATCTGACATTAAAGTAAGAGGAGTAATATGGACATAAATTCAAAAATCTTTGTGGCGGGACACAGGGGACTTGTGGGAAGTGCCATAGTCCGGAGTCTTGAGGCAAAGGGATATAAAAATATAGTTGTAAGGACACATAAGGAGCTTGATCTTACCGATCAGGCAGCGGTATTTAAGTTTTTTGAGGAGGAGCGTCCGGAATATGTGGTGCTCTCTGCCGCCCATGTCGGAGGCATAAACGCAAACCAGACCTATCCGGCGGATTTCATATATATAAATTCGATAATCCAGTGTAATGTCATAAAGGCAGCGCACGATCAGAAGGTAAAGAAGCTTCTCTTCCTCGGAAGCTCATGTATATATCCGAAAATGGCACCGCAGCCCATATCGGAGACGGATCTTCTGACGGGGCCTCTTGAGACCACGAATGAGGCTTATGCCATAGCCAAGATATCGGGACTTGAGATGTGCAGATTCTTTAAGAGACAGTACGGAGATGATTTTATAAGCTGTATGCCGACCAATCTCTACGGTCCGAATGATAATTTTAATCTTGAAAACAGTCATGTGCTGCCGGCACTCATAAGGAAATTCGATGATGCAAAGGAAAGCGGAAGTCCGACGGTAACACTCTGGGGCACAGGAAGTCCCCTAAGAGAATTTCTTTATGTGGATGATATGGCGGATGCATGCGTATACCTGCTTGAAAATTACAGCGGGGAGGAGCATGTGAACATTGGGACCGGCAAGGAGATATCCATAAAGGATCTTGCGGAGCTTGTAAAAGAGATAGTGGGCTATGAAGGAGAGATAGTCTGGGATGACAGCATGCCGGACGGCACGCCGAGAAAGCTGCTGAATGTGGATAAGCTTCATAATATAGGCTGGAAGGAAAAGGTTTCCTTAAGAGACGGCATAAAGCTGGAGTATGACTGGTATAAAGCGCAGAATGAAGAGGACCTTAAGAAATGACATTTGTGCTCATAGCGGCATTCATATTATTTCTGACAGATAATAAAAAAGTAAAAACAGCATTTATGTGTTTATTGCCGGCATTTGTTTTGTTGCCGGCATTCTTAAGAATGAGCAGCATCAGTGCCCGGGCATGCTTTGCCGGGCTTATCATAATCGGCGCTTCACCTTACTTGGAAAAGGCGCTTGGTCTGATAAAGCTTAAGAAACCGGACTTTTTAACAAAACCGGCATCAGATGAAGGTGCTGCAGGCGCGGAGGACATATTGGATAATAAGAAAAAATGGAGACTGATCGTTGCGGGATATGTGATCTTTATACTCTTTGCGGCATTTTCCGTAATGGCAATGTTCAGGCTCAATACCAAGATCAACAACATCTATGAATTTTCAAATTCACAGCAGGAGACGATAGATGAACAGCAAAAGCTCATAGAAGAACTCAGGGAAGAGCTTAAAGAGCAGGGGCAAAGGTAAATGATCCGGGCGGGGATTGCTGTTTTACTTATGATATTGAACCTTATCCTGTACTTTTTCTTCGGGATGCTTGTGATGCCGAAGAAGGGGGACAGGAGAATTTGCGTATCCGAAGCTGTTTTTGCCGGCTTCTTTCTTTATTATTTCCTTTTTGCCTTAGTCTGCATACCGATAATGTATAAGTGGCGTCCTCTTTCCATGCTCACTGGAATCTGGGGGACAGCCGTGCCGGTCATCTGTGCCGTGTCGTTTATCGTTTCCTTCAGGTCATTAAAGAAAAATCTTCCGGCTTTTACGGAATATCTGAAAAAAAATCTGCCTTATCTTGCCGCATTCCTTGTTATCACGGTGGTAATGGTCATTATCGTTGTCTGTAACTACCAGTTTACTCTGGATGCGGCGTATTATGTGGCAAATGTCACAACCTCCCTGCAGACGGACACCTTAAATATTTATGATCCGTATACGGGAGCATGGCAGGATCATTTTGAAATGCGCTATTTCTTTGCAGTATTTCCGTTAAATGATGCCGTATTCTGCAGCATTTTTAAGATACACCCCCTTATCTGGTGCAAGACTACAATAGCGGGAGATGCGATAAGCTTGACAAATCTCGTTCTTTTTATGACGGGTAAAAGGCTGTTTAAGGGTGACCACGCAAAGACACTGCTCTTTGTGCTTTTTGCGGATGTAATGAATTTCTTCTTTATCACAATATATACCACCTCCACATTTCTGCTCACAAGGACCTATGAAGGAAAGAGCCTTCTGGCAAATGTGGTGCTGCCGGGAGTGTTTTATATCTATATGAGGCTTTCGGAGGATCAAAAAAGCCTGTACAACTGGGGTCTGCTGTTTCTGGTCGCTATCGGCTCGCCGGTGCTTTCAAGCTCCTCGAATATGCTGATACCCGCGATGATAGCCGTGACCATAATGCCGCTTTGCATATTGAAAAGAGACATAACTGTCATATTCAAGTCCCTTGTCTGTATGCTGCCCGAAGTCATACTGATGCTTACATATGTAGCCTATGTAAAAGGAAAATTCGTATTTTACACATATCCGAGGTAGAATATGCAGTCACTTAACATAAACGATGCCGGATTTTCATATATATTTAATTGCATGGCTCTCTACAGTGAGGGTGGTGTATATTTTGTGATCTATGTGATATCGCTTCTGTTTGTCTGTACGATAGCCGGAAGGTATCCTGCCCTGCAAAATAAGGACGGCACCGATACAAGGAAGAGGGACAGGCTCATATTTCTCCCTCAGGCGGTAATGATGCTCCTTACCGTGTTCAATCCCGTATTTCCGGTTTTACTTAACAGTATTTTTGATGTAAATAAAGAATACTACAGATTCTTATGGATGCTGCCGGTGATAACGCTTATCGCCTATGCCGGAGTAAAGATCGTGTTTGAGACTTCAAAAAATACCGCAAGAGGTCTGATAGCGGCAGTTCTGCTAATCTGTATCTTTATGAGTGCCGGCACCTGCATTTATGAAAACGGCTACGCAAAGGCGGAAAACATATATAAAATGCCTGCGGAGCTTTTGCAGGTGGCGCAGATCATACACCGGGACAGTGATGTGGAATATCCGAGAGCGATGTTTGAATACGATTATAATATGCAGATCAGGCAGTATGATGCATCCATACTTCTGCCCTGTACAAGGGAGCAGTATTTAAATGCGGTATCCGGCGGGCTCGATCATGAAAAGATACATGCCGAGGAAAACTATTATAACAGGCTTTTAGCTGTCGTCGCCCTTAATATCCGGCTTGATAAGGAGGATTTCTTAAAGGGCCTTGAAGAGACGGATACGGAATACGTAGTGCTTTCATCCGCAAACGATATGTTAAGTCACATTAAGAGCATGGGTCTGAAGGAGGTCGGCAGGACGGCAAATCATATAGTGCTGCATTACGGGCTTGAGACCAGAGAGGAGTTCAGCCTTGCCGATTACAGCGAGGTCTGGGCGATGGGATATTAAAAAATGCACGGCCTTACGGTTTTTACCCCCACCTATAACAGAAAAAAGCTCTTAAAGAGAGTTTATAAAAGCCTGTGTATGCAGGAAAATAAAGACTTCGTCTGGCTCATAGTAGATGACGGCTCAAGTGACGGTACAAAAGAGGAGGCAGAAGGCTTTATAGCCGAGGGCATCATTGATATCAGGTATATTTATCAGGAAAACGGCGGAAAGATGCGGGCACATAACAGGGGAGTCATAAACTGCGACACACCCTTGTTTGTCTGCCTTGATTCCGATGATTATTTTACAAAAAATGCGGTCAATGATATATTTATGAAGTGGGAAGAAATACGGTATGACGACCGCTATGCCGGAATGATCGCGCACAAGGGGACGGATGAGATACATACACTCTACGGGGCGCGGTTCCCCGATAACGGGGACACCACCTTAAAGGGACTCTATGAAAGGGGCTTTAAGGGAGAAACGACTCTGTGCTTTAAGACAGAGCTGTTAAAGAAGAATCTGTTTCCCGAGATACCGGAAGAAAGGTATGTGCCCGAGGACTATGTATACGATAAGATAGATGCCGGACATATTTATGCGGTGATACCGCAGGTACTGACCGTCTGTGAAATAGTAAAGGGCGGCTATACGGATGCGGTGACAAAGCTCCGGGAGGAAAATCCCACGGGATGGCTGCTTTATTACGGGCAGAGGGTGTCAAATACAAAGATGTCCGTCCTTAAGATAAAATATGCCTCCCATTATCTGAGATTTGAAAAAAGGGCACAGCCGCTCTATAAAAAAATGCATCCCATACCGCTTTCGATGAGGGTGCTGGGGAGCTTCGGAGCAGCGGTATTAGCTGTCAGGGGAAAGCTTTAGATGAAAAGAAAGGATGCACTTAAACGGTTTTACATATTGCTTACCGCAGCCGTTATGATACTGTTCGAGACGGCCTTAAGCATTTACTGCTTAAATAAGTATTACAATCCGCAGTTTCGTACACAACTGTATTTAAGGGGTCATATACTTATGGCTCTTATCTATATCGTGATGATCATATTTGTGGGCAGTGTGTTCGGAGGGCTGCTTATAGGCTTAAGGAAGAACGGGGAGGTTATTTTTTCGCAGTTCTTTACCGTTATTTTTTCAAACACGGCATTTTATGTGCTGATGGTGCTGCAGGCCCTGAAATTCCCAAGCGTGCTGCCTCTGCTGTATGTGACGGTGATACAGGTGGTGGGAGCCTCGCTTTGGATAAGCTTTATGGGAAACGGTTATAAGAGACTCTTTAAGAGCGTGCAGACTCTTCTCATATATCAGAGAGGGTCGGTGCGTGAGTTTACCGAAAGGCTCGAATTAAAGACGGACACCATAAATGTGACGGATTTTATCTCGGCCGATGAGGATATGGAAACCGTAAAAAAGAAGATAGACAGCTTTGACAATGTAGTGCTTTGGGATATCTCGACGGCAAAGAGAAACAGTATATTTAAATACTGCTATGAAAATTCAAAGAGGATATATTCGGCACCGAACATACCGGATATCATTATGAACGGCGCCACGCCGGTGCATCTTTTTGATTCGCCGCTCCTGCTTACGGACGCAAATCCTCTTGAATATGAAGAAAGAGTCATAAAACGACTCTTTGATATAATCTTTTCATTGCTGCTGATAGTCGTATTAAGTCCCTTAATGCTCATAACTGCGGCAGTGATAAAGCTTTATGACGGAGGCCCCGTACTTTATAAGCAGATCAGATGTACCAAGAATGCAAGGGAATTTAAGATATTGAAATTCCGTTCGATGATAGTTAATGCGGAAGCTGCCGGAAAGCCGCAGCTTGCGTTAAAATCCGATCCGAGAATTACGCCTGTGGGACGTGTCATAAGAAAGCTCAGGATAGACGAGCTGCCCCAGCTTTTTAATGTGCTTAAAGGGGATATGTCCTTTGTGGGACCGAGGCCGGAAAGACCGGAGTTTATAAAGC
>JAGBOJ010000094.1 GCA_017633935.1 Lachnospiraceae bacterium
ACCCTTGCCATACCGCATCCGCTCTTTAAGGCGGCAAGTGTACACAGCACCGCGGCACCCGCCATATTTTCAGATCCCGCTATCAAAAGCACCTTGCCGTAGGTTCCCTTATTTGAATATCTTATCCGCTCCGGCAGTGCTATATCCTCTTCTCCCAGGGCAAATATCGCAGGCTTCTTTACAAGGGCTTTTTTTGTGATGCCTATATCGGTACATATCACCTCACCGCAGTACTGGGCCCCCGGATAAAGGACATTTCCTATTTTCTTAAATGCAAAGGTCACGGTAATATCGCAGTAGACCGCCATTCCCATCACATGGGCGTCAGAAGCGTTTATACCCGAGGGTATGTCGACTGCGCATATCACGGAGCCCTTGTCCTTAAGGAGATTTACGGCCTTTACGGCTTTAAGATAATTCCCCTCTAAGGGTCTGTTTAGTGAAATCCCGAAAAGCGCATCCACCACCAGTCCGTAGGACTTTTCCGTATCTATCTCTTCATATTCGGCTATATCATTTTTTAATGCCTTAAGAGATAGATACTGCTCCTTTCCGGCACCCTTAAGACCTCCTGTACCGCCCGGCAGGCAGATATCCGCATATATTTCCCTTTCCGCAAGCAGTCTTGCAAGGCAGAGCCCGTCGGCCCCGTTATTGCCCGGCCCGCAGACTATAAGTATCCTTTGCTTTATAAGCCCTCTTTCTTCAAGCACCTTGAGCATCGAAAGAGCCGCCCTTTCCATAAGCACAAGCTCCGACACATGCATATTCCGGGAAGTATTATTGTCAGCAAGACGCATCTCGTCCGCATTTAAGATATATTCCATAGACCCTATGCCTTTCCCTGAGTCATATTTTTTATCGCCTGCTCCTTCATCTCCTGCTTTCTTCTCTCCTCAGCCCTCGCTTCGGCCGCCGCTATCATCTCCTGCTTTTTTGCCTCAACATCATATTTTATATCAAAGATACCGATGACATCGGGTCCGAATATGTCATGCATATATGAGTAAAGCTCGACATTTTTCACTTCCATCTGCTGCTTCTTAAGGATGTTCTTTTTAAGCTCCATCCTCATTTTTTTGATCCACGCCCCGATATTTTCTATCTCCTCGGTATTATCAAGCAGCTCATCATAGCACTTATCCATGGTGATCAGCATAAGCGCGTAGTTTTCCTCCTCTATCTCCCTGGGAAGCTCTAAGAGCCTGTCATCATAGGACGCCATCTTTTCATTTGCTTCCTCAATAAGCCGTCTTGATTCCGAAACCTTCTTTTCCTGCGCCTTTGTCATATTGCTGCCTTCACCGTCAGGCATGTTTTCCACTATATCATCCATCAGTGTGCTCTTAACCTTGCGCAGAGCCTTCATTTCCTCGGATATCCTTGCCTGCTCCTTAAGTAACTCATTAAGCCTGTCCTCGTGCTGCTTAAGCTCGGCGGAGCCACCGTCATTAAACAGCTTATGCCATTTATTATCAAGTGTCAGGACCGGAACATGAATTGATTTTAATACTCTCTCAAAATCATCCTTTGCCATTTGCTTTACCCTTTGACTTATTCTTGTATCCCACAGCATCGCACGACAGCCGCATAAGGCTGTCCAAAAGATGTACGTTTTCCACTATCACGTTTTCGGGCATATCAAGATCCGTATTTGAGAAGTTCCACACGGCGCGTATCCCGTATTCTAAGACCCTGTCCGCCACCGACTGCGCTGCCTCCTTCGGCACCGCGATCACGGCGATATCAATATCGTTTTCCTTGATGAATTCATCCATCTCACTGTTTGCATGAACCTCTATACCGTGGAGAAACTTGCCTATCTTTACCGGGTCCACATCAAACATGCCCTTTATCTTAAAACCCCTGTTTATGAAATCGGGATTGCCGGCAAGTGCCGTTCCGAGGCTTCCGGCACCGCATATGATCAGATTATGGGGTTTATCAAGTCCTAATATCTTTCCGATCTCCGTATAGAGGTAATCCACATTGTAGCCGTACCCCTGCTGTCCGAAGCCGCCGAAATTGTTAAGGTCCTGCCTGATCTGTGATGCCGTGACATTCATAAGCTGCGATAATTCCCCCGAGGAAATCCGCTCCGTTCCCTTATCCTTCAGATCACCCAGATATCTGAAATACCTCGGGAGTCTCGAAATGACTGTCTTTGATATATCGCTTTTATCCATTGCTTTCAAATCCTTTGATTTTGTGATAAACTTTTCGTCATATCATGATGTTGGGGTCAAAAGTTCTTTTGCCCCAACTGATGTCACCCTGACATCATTGTATCAAATCGTTATTTTTTTGACAAGGACTGAAGGTAAATATGATCTTACAGGTTTCAAACATAAGCAAATCCTTTGACGGAAAGGATATTTTAAAAAACTGTTCTTTTCATATAGAAGAGAATGAAAAATGCGCTCTTATCGGAAATAACGGCGTCGGAAAATCCACGCTCTTAAAGATAATCGCCGGAGAGCTTGAAAGTGATGAAGGCTCCGTTACCCTAAAAAACGGCTGCTCCTTCGGTTATCTTTCCCAGCTTTCATCCGTTGATACAAAAAACTCCATATATGATGAGCTTATCACGGTAAAAAGCTCCCTTCTTGCCGAGGAGCAGGAGATCAGAAGGCTTGAAAAAAGCATGAAGGAGCTTAAGGGTAAAGAGCTTGATGACGTGATGAAAAGGTACTCCGATCTTAATGCACATTTTGAGCTGGGTAACGGCTATGCGATAAAAAGCGAGATTACCGGCATTTTAAAGGGTCTCGGTTTTAACGAGGATGAATTTCAAAATAAGATCCATACCCTTTCGGGCGGACAAAAGACAAGGGTGGCTCTGGGTAAGCTCCTTTTAGCCCGCCCCGGCTTTATAATGCTCGACGAGCCCACCAACCATCTGGATCTGGCTTCGATAGAATTTCTCGAAGGATTTCTTAAAAATTACAGCGGAGCCGTGCTCATCGTGGCACACGACAGGTATTTCCTCGACAGGATCGTCACGAAGGTGTTTGAGCTTGAAAATGCGGGATGTCAGACCTTTACCGGTAATTATACCGATTATGCAGCAAAGAAGAAGCAGCAGCGGGATATCGCCGTAAAAGCATATCTTAATAATCAGGCCGAGATAAAGCATCAGGAGGAGGTCATTACCAGATTAAAATCCTTTAACCGCGAAAAATCCGTAAAACGCGCCGAAAGCCGGGAAAAGATGCTTGAAAGGACAGAAAGGATCGAAAAGCCGGCAGAGCTTAATTTAGATATGAAGCTTTCCATCACTCCGTCGATCATAAGCGGCAGGGATGTTTTAAGTGTCTCCTGTCTTTCAAAGACATTCCCGGGCTCTCCGCTTTTTGATGATATCACCTTTGAGATAAAGCGCGGCGAAAGGGTCGCCCTCATCGGAAATAACGGTACCGGCAAGACCACTATGCTTAAGATACTTACCGGAAATCTTCCGGCGGATTCCGGCTCCTTTAAGCTCGGGACAAATGTCAAGACCGGCTACTACGATCAGGAGCATCAGGTATTGCATGCGGATAAGACGCTTTTTGAGGAGATCTCGGATGACTTTCCGGACATGGATAATACCCGCATCAGAAACACTTTAGCTGCTTTTCTTTTCTATGGCGACGATGTGTTCAAGCAGGTAAAGAATCTCTCCGGAGGCGAACGTGGAAGGCTTTCGCTTGCCAAGCTCATGCTGTCAAACTCAAATTTCCTTATTCTTGATGAGCCTACCAACCATCTGGATATAACCTCAAAGGAGATCCTCGAAAATGCCCTTAACGAATACGAGGGCACGGTATTTTTCGTAAGCCACGACAGATATTTCATCAATTCCGTGGCGACCCGTATTCTGGATCTCACAAAAAAAGCCGGTTCACCCTTTCACACGGTCATCAACTATATCGGTAACTATGATTATTACCTTGAAAAGAAGGATGAGCTTACCCTTACCCTGTTAAACACATCATCGGACACGGGGAAGCTCTTAAAGGGAGAGTCTCTAAAGGAAAGCCCCTCTTCTTCAGGTGAAAATCCCGGCGGAAAGAATGACTGGCTTGCATCAAAGGCGGAAAAAGCCAGGCAGCAAAAGCTTGAAAAGGAGCTAAAAAAATGCGAGGATGAAATATCAGAGCTTGAAGATAAACAGAATGAGATAAATGAGCTCCTTACACATGATGACATCGCAACCGATGTATCAAAATGCACGGAGCTCACAAACGAACTTGGTAAAATATCCGAAAAGCTTGATGTGCTCTACACAAAATGGGAGGAGCTTGGCATCACATCATAAGCTTATCAAGATTCTCCCTTATCTTTTTGATAAAGTCCTCTGTGTTTAAGGTATGTATATCCTTAAGCGTCGTAAGACCTACGAGGTCTTTTGTCATATAGCCGCTTTCAATGGTGCCGATCGTGGCTTTTTCAAGCTTGTCGGCAAATTCCTGCAGCTCCTTATTTTCGTCAAATTCTCCTCTCTTCCTAAAAGCCCCGCTCCATGCAAAGATCGTTGCCACGGGGTTTGTGGATGTCTCCTCACCCTTAAGATGCT
This sequence comes from Lachnospiraceae bacterium, assembly GCA_017633935.1. Classification (GTDB taxonomy): domain Bacteria; phylum Bacillota; class Clostridia; order Lachnospirales; family Lachnospiraceae; genus NK4A144. The sequence continues at coordinate 4,559 of JAGBOJ010000094.1, forward strand.
TATAATAATGACGCTGTACCGTTCCGTGGGCCGCTTCATACTCATATACGCCCTTGGGAGAGACTAAAACACTTGTCATAAGAGCCAGTGAACCGCAGGCGCTTGAGACCATATCACTCATCACATCACCGTCATAATTCTTGCAGGCCCATATAAAACCGCCCTCCGACTTCATCACACGTGCCACTGCATCATCAATCAGTGTATAGAAATATGTGATACCGGTCTTTTCAAATTTCTCCTTATATTCCGCCTCATAAAGCCTGTTAAATATATCCCTGAACTGCCCGTCATATTTCTTTGATATCGTATCCTTTGCGCCGAACCAGAGCTCCTGCTTCGTGGAAAGCGCATATTCAAAGCAGCATCTTGCAAAGCTTTCGATGGAAGCATCGGTATTATACTGTCCCTGTATTATGCCGGGGCCGCTGAATTCAAAAATAGTCTGCCGTATCTCTGCCCCATCCGCATCGGTAAATACAAGCTCGGCTTTTCCGGGCTTTTCCACCCTCAGCTCTGTATTTTTATAGACATCCCCGTACGCGTGACGCGCAAGCGTGATCGGCTTTTTCCAGCTCTTTACATTCGGCTCTATTCCCTTTACCGATATGGGAGCGCGGAATACCGTACCGTCAAGTATGGCCCTTATGGTTCCGTTGGGGCTCTTATACATTTCCTTTAAGCCATACTCCCTTACCCTGTCGGCATTCGGAGTGATCGTCGCACACTTTACCGCAACGCCGTATTTTAAGGTGGCATTTGCTGAATCAACCGTAACCTGATCATCGGTCTCATCCCTGTATTTTATGCCCAGATCGTAATACTCCGTCTTAAGATCCACATAAGGCAGAATAAGGTCATCCTTGATATACTGCCACAGGATCCTCGTCATCTCATCTCCGTCCATTTCCACTAACGGTGTCGTCATTTTGATTTTTTCCATAAATACTCCTCCAAAATTTGTGAGGCGCTTTAGGCGTCCCCGTTTTTTATATTATGTAAACCACTATATTCTTACGGAAGCTTTATCACAGGCGTGTACGTCCCTATCACCCTGCCAAACGGCGGCACTGCCTGTCCCGTCTGCTGCGGTAAAACCCCCGCATTCTGCGAAAGTCTGTCTGTAAGCGAATCTACCATTGACTTTAACGCCGGATTTCTTGTGACATAGGTTGTTGTATCCGGGTCCCACTTTCCAACGGTAGAGGGTGCCAGATTGCTTTCCGGTGCTGAATTTCCGGAAGCCGAATCTCCCGATACGGAATTGCCGGAAACCGGATCGGAAGCTTTTGAGCCTGATGATAAACGCTCCTGCTCTTCCACAAGCTCGGATTCATACACAAATTTTTCATTGAACATATCGGCGCTTGCACCGCTTACAGTCTGAAAGGTACCTCCGCAGTTAAAGAAGGCGGTAGGATCTATACTGACCTTTTTATTTCCGAAATACAGATATTCAAGATTCTTGCAGTCTCTGAAGGCATACTCCTGAACCGATTTGATATATTCCGGCATATATATGTACTTAAGCCCCGAACAATATGCAAAATCATAGGGAGTTATCGTTGAAGGACCTGTCGATACCACTACCTTTTCAAGGTTCTCCGCTCCCCAGAACGCATATTTGTCGATCTTTCTTACGGTATCTGGCATATGATAGACTTTTCTTTCGTTTCCGGGCATATATGAAATAAGCTCCTTGGTCTCATCATCATACAACACCCCGGCACTGTAGAAAAAATTATCGTTCGACCCCTCAAAGCTGATATTTTCAAGTGCGGTATCACCGGCAAAGGCACCCGGTCCGATGGTCTTTACAGTCTCGGGGATGAGAACATAGGCAAGCTTCGGACACATCGCAAAAGCGCTCTCTCCTATCTTTGTCACTCCATAGGGGATCGTGACCGATTCCAGATTTTTACATCCGTAATAAGCCCTTTTGCCTATATAGGTATTTCCATAGGGAATGGACAGCGATACAAGAGAATTGTCATTCATGAACTCTTCCTGCGCTATCCCGTCGGCATACACCTGTTTTGCCGGCAGGATAAGCCCTGCCGACACCACAAATATGATAAATGATAAAATCAAAGAAAATCTATGCTTTACATTCCTCATTACATATGATCCGTCATGTTTTTGTCGTTACGCCGGATTAGCCTTCGGCTTCGGGTCCTTCTTTAAGAAGAGGAATATCGAAAGTGCTGCAAGCCCGAGGCTGAAGAACCACTTGGGACTTATCGGGTCTCCTGTCTTGGGAGTCGAATCCATCACACCGTAATCCAGGTTTGCCACATCCACATAGAAACCGTAGGGTGAGAAGTGCGGTGCCACAAAGGTTGCACATTCGCGTCCCTGAAGCATCGAATAGGTAACTCCGAGATCCTCAAGATTTCCGGAGCCGTCTACCGTCGCCACCCTGTTATTTGCGCCATAGGATGCAAGGCTGTCGGGAAGCGGAAGCGTCATCGTGACCGTAACTCCGCTTGAATCAACATAGTTTCCGTTCACGTCAAGAAGCTCGATGTCCATTGAGTAATATCTTACATTGTCAAGACTTCCGTACCTGTTTACAAGAGCCTGACTAAAGGCGCTTTCTGCCGAATCCGTCTTGGATATCCTTACCTGATAGCCATCTGCCGTACCGCCGTTTATGGCATCGATATGCGCTGCCTGCAGCAGATTTGCAAGCTCATCATCCGTAGCCGCACGCACCGTTCCGCCTGAGGTTCTTGTCACCGTACTCCCCGAGGTCGTATTCCTCGAATAATTGCCTCCCGCAGATGAAGACCCTGCACTTGATGAAGAAGAACTGCTTCCGGATGAGCTGCTGCTTGAAGATCCGGATGAGCTCGACGATGATCCGCTTGAAGAAGAGCTGCTTGAACTGCTTCCTGACGAAGAGGAAGTGCTGCCGGAGCTTGAGCTCTTTTTCTTTGTGATCGCAAACCTTGATGAAACATAGGTGTCATAATAATAGTCTCCCATTCCGGTTATGGTCGCTATCGCCTGATTCTTTCCGCTTATCTTTGTACATGTTACGGTATAATCCACGCCTTCCGTAAGCGTCTTTCCGGTAGTCCTGTCTATAAGGACAATATTGGCGGATACCGCATTATTACTGTCATAGACCCCGTTTGAGATCGTCACATCGATCGTCTTTCCGGGCGGTGTGGGGTTGCCTACTATATTTTCCGAGAGACTTTTCTTTATCGAAAAAGATTGACTCCCGGATTTTTTTGCATATGTATCTCCTTTTCCGGTAACAGTGACTAAGCCTCGATTGGGTCCCATACTTTTATTATCACAACCCTCAGTGTCACCATATGACAAAACATAATCAACATTTTCTGTAAGCGGTCCGGCACCCGTCGATCGATCGTACACATATGCTTTAGGTCTGATCATCTCTCCAGTCCACTTAAAAAGTCCCGGTCCGTCATAATGTAGATCTATGATGAAATCACCCGTATCGGGAGTAGGTGTGGGAGTCGGATCGTCTTCGCTGCCACCTGAATTACCAACTCTAAATCTTCCTTCGGTGTTATAACCAGTATAACCACCACTTTCCAAGCCTTTCAGACGGAAGCTTTTTACTCCGTTAGTAGCAGGATCATCTCCGTTAAAGTCAACAAACTCATAATGTGTTCCCTCTATTAAAGGTAAGCCTCCATTATCCTCATCTATAACATAGAAATCCGTTGTCTGCTCTGATGAAGTCGTTGTTCCCGCAACCCAGGAGACTGTCTCTCCACTGGCATATCTTGCCTGTCCTACCTTACTCCCATCAGACAGATATACCGGATTTTTATACAATATAGTACAATTTGAAAGGGATACCGGATCAACACCAGATTTATCTATAATACCTTGCCAAATTAAATTATCCGTATCTGTATCTACTCCATTTTTTACTCCACAAATATTTACAGCTGTGGCATCCCTTTTATCTGTACTTTTGAAATAATAAGGAATAGCCGTACTGTCTTTCCCTTGATCATC
>JAGBOJ010000095.1 GCA_017633935.1 Lachnospiraceae bacterium
CACGGCGGAGGTCGTCGGTTCAAGTCCGTCGTGGGTCGTTCAAGTTTTTGTTGCAAAACAAACTTGTATGTGATACAATTCTCCTTGAGTGTTTGTTTCACTTTTGGGATCTTAGCTCAGCTGGGAGAGCATCTGCCTTACAAGCAGAGGGTCATAGGTTCGAGCCCTATAGGTCCCACTTTTTTTTGGAAATGTACGAGAGTACATTCCGGCATAAGGATTTTTCTTATGTAATGCCGATGTGGCTCAATTGGCAGAGCAGCTGATTTGTAATCAGCAGGTTAACGGTTCGAGTCCGCTCATCGGCTTCGCCGGAGCACTTAGGGGATGTATTTTAGCCGCTTATGTGCGTGGCATACCGAAACCAAGGCGAGGTTTTTTCGAGCCCGGAGATTCGGTACACCGGAGAATTTTGATCCGGCTGTATTAGGATGGTTTCCCGAGTGGCCAAAGGGGGCAGACTGTAAATCTGTTGCAAGTTGCTTCGGTGGTTCGAATCCACCACCATCCACTTATAATGGTTTAACGTTAATGAGTGCTGAAAGTACGAATTCAGGTTAACCGCATATACCGCGGAGAAGCTGATAGAAATTGCAATTAAATCAGTTCGCGAGTATAAGTAGCATAGGTTTGATGGATCATAAGAGATTTATCGAACGATAATATTTCTTATGATGGATGACGCGGGGTGGAGCAGTCTGGAAGCTCGTCGGGCTCATAACCCGAAGGTCATAGGTTCAAATCCTATCCCCGCTACTACGGTAAATCCCCTAAACGGGTTTTACTATGAGAAATGCCCTGATAGCTCAGTTGGTAGAGCAAGGGACTGAAAATCCCTGTGTCGCCGGTTCGATTCCTGCTTAGGGCACGTAAATACCGCTTCTGTAATGGATGCGGTATTTTTTTATCCAAAATTTGATTATTTCGTATATTTTTTTTATACTGTATTTTGGCAAGAGGTATTTTTTATCTATTTGAGGGTAGTGGTTTTGAAAGGGACAGCAAGATATATCTTTATCATAATCATTTCATTTATTATCATAAGTACCGTCGGTATAGTTTGTTATGAGATTTTTCAAAAGAACCAGAAGGATAGTAAAAAAATAAGTGAGAATAATGAGATCGCTCCGGAAACTATATACCTTCACGAGGTTGATACCGGTCAGCAGATGGTAACGACGGGAAGTTCAGCACAGGAAAGCTATGTTTCCCCGGAAGTATCTGAAGAAGAGGAAAGATCTGTCAATGAAAAGCTGACTTCGGTGGAAGGGCTTTCGCCGGACAGCGAAACCGGCTATATTTTTGTGGGAGACAGCCGGTTTGTAAATATGAATGATGTCTGTAAGATATCAGATGAAGATAATCTGTTTATGGTTGCAAAGGTCGGGCAGGGGTATAACTGGTTTTCGCAGACGGCGGTTTCTCAGATAAAGAGGATCGTTTCAAGCAGGCTTTTTGATGAATGGAAGCTCATTATATGTCTGGGGATCAACGATCTTGAAAATATTAAGAAATATACAGTCAAATATGAGGAGCTCAGTGAGAATTACGATATTACGCTTGTTTCCGTAAATCCTGTAGATAATTACGGCTCTTTGACAAATGCGAAGGTGCAGGAGTTTAATTCGACACTTCGCAATATATCCCTGCCTTATATTGATACATATGGGCTTTTGACGTCTACCGGATATACTACGACAGACGGACTGCATTATAATTCCGATACTACAAAGAAGATATATAAGGGTATATTGTTGGGATTATACGAATTAGATCCTTCCGAACTTTCTTCCGATTCCGAAGGTATTCTGGATAAGACCGGACGCAGCACCAAGAACAGCCTTCAGAAGCAGATTCTGGCTGAAAATAAGTATGTTAAGGAGACTCCGGTAATTCAGGCTGCATCTGTAAATGCTGCAACGCCTGTCCCTGCCGATACGCCTGCTTTGGCACCTGCACAAGCCGTACCGGAAAATCCCGCCTTAGATCCGAATGCCGCGACTGTTGAGATAGATCAGGAGCTGCTTGATTTTCTTTACGGCAAAACGGGAAGCAGTGAAGCCGGAGAATCGGGAGGATCGGAATCAACCGGAGAAAATCCGGGCGGTGAGTCGTCAGAAGGAGGAGAGGCAGAGTATCCTCCGGAGGAAGAGTGATATAAAGACTTAAGAAGCAAGGGAGCATAGCTGTATAACAGAAGACAGCCGTTTGTAGAAGTATATTGATGCAATTACAGGAAAAAAACGGAAGGAGAATCATATATCTGGATGTGCTGAGGATCGCAGCGGCATTTGCTGTGATCATTCTTCATGTTGCATCTCAGAACTGGGGAAATCCAGATGTGTCCTTTTATGACTGGGTGGGGTTGGATCTTTGGGATGCATGTGTGCAATGGGCAGTACCCGTTTTTATCATGATATCCGGAGCTCTTTTTCTTGACAGAAAAAAAGAGATAAATATAAAGAGATTATATCTGCATAATATTTTCCGCATCATAACGGCATTTTTATGCTGGTCTTTGATATATGCGGTGTGGCAGGTGCATGTCGAGGGCGGCGGTATACCGAGGATAATGGCGCTTGTTCTTGACGGGCACTATCATATGTGGTTTCTTTTTATGATAATAGCCTTATATATGCTCACACCATTACTGAAAAAGCTGTCCGATGACGAGCTGAAATATCTGCTGATCCTGTCGCTTCTCTTCTGCTTCGTATTACCTACAGTCAGGGAGTTAAAGGATGTTATCGTATCCTTTTGTCCAAACGATACCGTTAATAAGACATTAAACCAACTGTTTTCGCCATATAACAGATTTATTGTTTATTTTAAGCCGGATTATATCGCATATTATATTCTGGGATATTTCCTTCATAATATGGAACTGGAAAAAAAGCAGCGAAGGCTCATCTGTATTTTTTCATTGATGAGTTTTGTGTTTACTGTGGTCTTTTCGGCTGTCGTCACATATTTCAGACATACGGCATACGGCATATATGATATTTTTACCGTAAATATGCTGCTTGAGTCTGTCGGAGTATTTGTCTTTTTCAAGCAGTCGGCTCTGAGATTTCAGAAGATGTCCGATAAAAAAAGATCGTTGATATTTAAGCTGTCCGACTGCGGCTTCGGGATTTATTTGATACATGCACTGATCATTGAAATTCTGGATGTCCGGTTTTCCGTAAATTCACTTAAGTTTATGCCCGTATGGTGGGTTCCGGTACTTGCTCTGGCAGTTTTTGCGATAAGTCTTGCGGTAATAGTGCCGATAAAAAAAATCCCGAAGCTCAGCAAATATATGGTATAATATTCGTAAAATAAAGCTCTTAGGGAGAATTAAATGGACGATTACACTTTATCTATAGTGATCCCCTGCTATAACGAGGAAAACAATATTGAAAAAATAGTAAACAAGGTTCTTTTAAGTCCCGTTAAAAATAAGGAGATCATTGTCGTTAATGACAAGTCTACAGATAATACTCCCGCTATCCTTGAAGAAAAGATAAGACCTCTTGTATCGCAGGTCATATATCACGAAAAGAATCAGGGTAAAGGAGCGGCCTTACGTACCGGTTTTAAGGCGGCTACGGGAGATATCGTGATCGTGCAGGATGCGGATATGGAATATGATCCCGATGAGTATCCGAAGGTAGTCGGACCGATAGCTGCCGGAAAATGTGATGTATGCTACGGTTCACGATTTAAGGAAAACAAAGCTAAGGGGTATTTTGCCAACCGGGCGGCAAATAAATTTCTGACATTTTTTTCAAATATTTTTACCGGTCTGAAGCTTACGGATATGGAGACCTGCTACAAGGCTTTCAGAAGAGAAGTGATACAGTCGGTAGAGATCACCGAAGACCGTTTTGGCTTTGAACCGGAGATTACTGCGAAGATTTCCGCAAAGGTAAGAAGGGGAGAGATAAGGATGGGAGAGGTTCCCATATCATATTTCCCGAGAACTGTCCAGGATGGAAAAAAGATCGGATTTAAGGATGGATTAAGGGCTCTTTACTGCATAGTTAAATTCGGAAACGGAAACAGATCATGATTGTATTGCTGCCTGTTACACTGGCCACGGTCATTTATGAACGCAGATCCCTTATAAAGGGTGTGATAATCTGGAATGCGTTTTTATTTCTTCAAAATGAAGTATTGAGTCTTTTTCATATGCTGGGGACCGGGAGTGTTGCGGTCACATGGATCTTATTTGAGATATTTTTCGCTGCACTGATAATAAGAAAAAAAGATTTTTATAAACCCGATGTTCACTTCACCCCTTTATTTTTGCTTCCGGCAGCGCTGTTTCTTGCACTGCTGTTTTTGGCTGTCTTTACGGTTCCGTATAATCACGACTCGATGTGCTACCATCTTCCCCGCATTATGTTCTGGCTGCAAAACAGATCCGTGGATTATTATGCGGCAAATGATATGAGACAGCTTGTGACATCACCTTTTACGGAGTATGTGCAGCTTCAGACTATGATACTCAGCGGGGATGATACTTATTTTAATCTTGTATCCTTTTGTGCCGGAGTGATCAGCGCGTATCTGATATACAGCCTTGTATTAAAGATCAACTCGTCTGCAGCTGCTTCCGTACTGGCATCTGTTATCTTTGTTTCAACTCCGGTGATCGAATCCGAGATAATTTCCACTCAGGTTGATGTTATGGCATCAATGTGGGTTATAATATGTGTATCCCTCATAAG
>JAGBOJ010000096.1 GCA_017633935.1 Lachnospiraceae bacterium
CCTCCTGCAGGCTGTCCGATGTTATTGCTTCCCGAAACTATATCCTGCATCGACTGGGAAGCGCCTGCGTTATTTACATTCTCCACATTAACCCATTCGGAGCTGTCAAACACACCGTTATTATTTCCGCCAGCCGCACCTCCTGCGGGCTGTCCGATGTTATTGCTTCCCGAAACTATATCCTGCATCGACTGGGAAGCGCCTGCGTTATTATTTCCCGATACTATATCCTGCATTGACTGGGAAGAGCCTGCGTTATTTACATTCTCTACATTCACCCATTCAGAGCTGTCAAACACGCCGTTATTTGCGTTTGACCCGTCATCATTGAGTATTTCCCAGCCCTGTCCGATCTCTCCGGCATTATTTCCGGATAATATATCCTGCATTGACTGTGAAGCATCTGCGTTATCGCCGCCCTGCATGTTCTCATGGGCAGCCCCGTTAAACGCGCCGTTATTTGCGTTCGACCCGTCATCATTGAGTATCTCCCAGCCTTTTCCGATCCCTCCGGCATTATTTCCGGATAATATATCCTGCATCGACTGTGAAGCATCTGCGCCTGCACCGTTACCCGGTGCCCCCGCAAAGCTGCCGCCCTGTTTTGCCGCACCTCCTGCCGGCAGGGCACCCTTTGCGGCAGAGGCCGGGGCTTTTGAGGCTGACATCCTGCCTCCTCCGATTCCGGCAACTATGGGTAGAGCTCCCGCCTGCGGTCTGGACTTGTTTTCAAACTTTCCGGGATTTTCATCCCCCGAGCCTCCTCCCGGTCCGCCGATACCCGGTCCGCCCGGTCCGCGCCTTCCGTTAAACCTTTCAAAAAGCGAGCCTGCCGCCATACCTGCAAGGTTTCCCGCACCTCCGGCAAGCTTTCCGAGTCTTGAAGCATCGGCTGTAAGGTAAGCCTTTGTTACCCCAAGCTCCCTTGAGGCTATGGTCTGTCCGACCCTTAAGCCCTCATAGGCGCTCATCTGCTCACCCGTAGCCGCCGACTGGCTTAAGATCCCCGTAACAAGCGGTCCGATATGCCTTACGGCCACTCCGCCGCCCATCGCAAAGAGCAGCATCATAAGATAGTCCTGTAGTCTTGCGCCCACCGAGGCAGAGCTTGAAAACCTTACCTGCCCCGAAAAGATCTGCTCAAGTATCATCAGATAGACTCTCATGGCTATAACGGAGCCGAAGCCCTGAAAAAGCTTGCCGATGAAAAGCTCTAACCATCTTTTGTAATATTCCCCGTCATCAAAGGGCATCATCCCTATAAAAAACGGCTCTATGATGATCAGCACTATTACATCAAATATCCTTCCGATAAATACCGCTAAGACCATGCACATTATGACGGTAAAGAATATAGCGCAGCCGATCCCGACCACATAATCAAAGCCCCTGAATACAAAGGTGTCGGCAACGGTCACAAGATTGGCGTAATTGGGGATCGCCGAATCATCCTTGTAATAAAATTTCTTTCTGTATTTATCCGTAAGCGATGCCTTTGAAGGCCCTTTATCATAGCTTATGTTGTATTCCTTGCCGTCCTTATGGGCATCGGTATCGACCGCATCAAGGGAGGATATGCAGAATATGATCCTTGCAATGCTGGTCTTGTCCTCACTTCCGAAGGACACCGCCCTGTCTATCGTCCTTAAGACCGCCTGTGATAAAAGTATGAGCGCAGCCGCGATCATCGGTGCCAGCACCAGATACAAAAGTGATTTGGCGGTCATCCTTATTATATGGGTCACGGGCTTTGTCTTTTCCGAGCCCAGCTCGAAAAAGTTTCTTGCCACCGCTATGACGGCCATGGCAAAGCAGATGGAAAAGCCCACGACTATCATCGTCCACATCGCATTCTGCACGGTTTTCTGATTGAACACCGCAAAGAGCAGCGGTACCGCCTGCCTCGCTGAGCCGTTCTCTCCGCCGATATATACCGGAGTCAGTCCGCTTACGGCGTTAAAGCAGTCCTCGATACAGTCAAGCAGCAGCAGGATCGCCGACTGGATCACATACCATCTTGAAAAGTAAAACTCAAGGAGGATATCGATAACCTTCCCGAAGAGGGTATCCATAACCGTCCCGATCACATTCGGTATGATCTTGGCAAGATATTTAAATCCGCTTGACAGCAGTCCGCTTACCCACTCCCACATGGGATCGAGGATCTTATTATATACCCAGTTGTATACGGAGCTGAAAAGTCCAAGCTGTACTATTTCCATTACTTTCCTTCTCCTCCCATCCTGTTGCCGATAGACTGTCCCGCTGCCTTACCCGCAAGACTCGCTCCGCCCGTGGCATAAGCCGAGGCAGCGCTGGCGGCGGTTTTTGCGGTATCCGTGGCAAGTCTTGCTAAGAACTGCGACTGCTTTAAAAGTCTTGATGTCTCCGGACTGAATATATCAAGTATGAGGTACTGGCTCTGCCAGACTCCAACCATTCCGAACGCGGTAATGACCATCTTGAATATCCATCCGGTGACCATATTGAACTCATTCCCCAAAACGATATCTCCCGTGATCCCGAGCGCCACCAAAAGGACGCAGTACACCCGCATCACGAGGATCGGCCCGAAGGTCGCAAAGGAAAAGCCTGAAAAAAGCCTTGCCCAGCTCTTAAATTTCTCTCCTCCGTCAAGCGGGATGGCGGATACAAACCACGGGCTTACAAGGAAGAGCACTACGAGCATCAAAGATCTCATTACCGCCTGCATAACTATGGTTATGAGTACGAGTATCATAAAGACACCGAGGATAAACGCATAGAAGTAGTTGATATGCCTCCAGTCCAAATATTGCCTTATGGATGAGTCGGCAAACATCCTTCCTGTCGAGCAGAGCTGCTTTGCCGATTCCGATTTCCAGTTATCTCCCACAGTAAGGACAAATACTATATCCGATATCCTCTGGTCGCCGTTTACGCTTCCCGCCACGGTTATGATCTTTGTGACCGCAGCTCCGAGCTTCATCACGGCAAGACAGGCTGTAGGTACCAAAAGGAAGGAGAGCAGAGCCTGAAAAGCCTGCCTCATGACAACGCTCACCGGTCTCCTCATTTCCCCGAGCGCATCACCCATTGATCTTATTATGGCAATGATCGTAAAGAGGAAGCACAGAGCCGCAGCAGCCAACATCATATACCAGTAGGCATTCTGAACGCTGCTGCCGGTAAAAATCGCGGTCATAAAATCAGCCTGACCCGCTATGTTACCGGCATTGTCGCTGTAATACACATCGCTTGTCCCGGCAAACATATCAAAGGCCTGCTCCAAGACCCATATAAATTCAAGCATTGCGATATACAGATCAAATATAAGACCTATGAAAAACTCCATAAACAGGCCGATGAGAAACTCGTAGCTGTGCCAGAATAACGACGTTACCACATCCACTACCTGATTGTTGCATATCGCATCCATAATGCTGTTCATCATGGATTCAAAGCTCAGTACCGCAGGATTCATAGATTAACCTTAAACCACCTTCACATTCTTTCTCATTCTGTAGATATATACAACTGCTGCCGCGATTATAGCCAGCACCGCAAAAATAGCGATAACAGCGGCGGCATTTATACGATAGCGCACGGTAAACTCTGATTTTGAGCTGTTTCCAGCCGCATCATACACAATAAGGGTATATTTTCCGGATCTTGTCACGCTGTCGATAAGCGGCTGCTCGCTTTCTATCTTGTCTCCCCTGTAGAGGACGCATCTTGCGATATCACCGCTGTAATATGTCACCTTTGCCTCATTGGGCTGTACATCCACCGCAAATACGGGCGGCTCGTTATCAAGTGTAAATGTGACCTCCCTTGAGCCTGCCTCATCGTCAAAGGTTATCTCGTAATCCCCGTTGCTGTCGATATGCGCCTCATAGCTGTTTATAAGCATCGTATCGTTTGCGTCAAGCCCGTTATAGCGCACATTTCTTATCGTGACACCGTAGGGAGCGTTTATCATCCCTATATCCGATACCATCCTGTTTATTATCCTGAATCTGAACGCCGGATTTCCGAAGGGGTAGCTGTCAAGGAAGGCTTCATCCCCCGGCTTTGAAATATATACGGCATAGCTTCCGACCACATTTACGGGCTCTCCCGGTACAAAGTCGGTATATTCCTTTCCGTCCTTATAGGCTGTAAATTCAAGCCCCTCCGTGGTCTGTACGGTCACGGGCTCGTTTGTGATGCTTCCGTTGGGAAGGCTTGTAAAAAATGTCTCTCCGGTTTTTAAGACATTCTGATAATATCCGCTGCTGTTATCCCAGACGCTTAGGATATCGGTATTCTCCGGAGCCGAAATATCAGTATTTCCTTCCTCTGCCGCATCTTCACCCTCTGTCTCCGGTGCGCTTAAAGCATCATTTTCCGATACCTCTTGTGTTCCTACCGTATCCTCCATAAGATCGGCAAACTCCGAAAGGCTTTCGGACGGTGACAGCTCCTCCTCATCTTCAAAGTCTCCTTCTCCGACCACTCCGTCCACTCCCGACGAGCTCTGGATACGGAAACGGAATTTTGCCTTTAAGAAGGTCTGCTCCGAAAAGGCTGCCATGCTGTCCTCATCCGCACCCGCAAAGAGCTCGAGCACATATGAGCCCTCGCCTTCTATCTTCTGCTTGGTAACAAACGGTACCGCGACTCCGTCCTTTTTCATTGAGACTCCCACGCCCCTCGGCACATCTATCACGACCGGTCTGTTGGTGACCGTGCCGTTTCCGATATTTGAATATATCGTATACACGCCGCCGAGCTCCTCCTCATACACCATGTAATCCTCGTGATAGGATTCGCTTAAGGATGTATCCTGCACCTTGGGTCCTACAGGTTCGGTCTCGATGCGCTTCATAAGCTGCTCCACGGTAAGCGCGGATGAGCTTGAGCTTTTTGATGAGGACGAGCTTGAGGTGTCCCCGTATATGGCTCTCAATGCGTCATACAGATTCTGACCGGAATTTGTTGATGACGATGATGTTGTTGATGATGAACCCTCGTTTGCCATCGTCTTTACCGGTGCATTCCAGAAAAAGACCGTGATCATCCAGACTGTAAGCGCCCCTGTAAGGACGTTTTTTATTACCTTCTTAAATGTATCCATTACGATACCGCTGCCTCCTCGCTCTCATCGGACCACTCCGACATGCTTTTTTCATAATCAGCCATAAGCTCATCCATAAGGTCAAGTACGGTCTGCTCATCATCGACATCCTCCGATTCCCTCCCGTCATCTTCCTTATCCTTAAGCTCATCTGACTCCTCATCCCGGATATTTCCGGGCTCCTCTTCCTTGATCTCTTCTGTCTCTTCTTCTTTAATTTCCTCTGTCTCTTCTTCGGTTTCTTCAGGCTCCGTATCCTGAAGGTCCTCCTCCTCTAAGAGCTCATCTGTCTCCTGAAGATCCTCTTCCCCGCTTATCTCCTCTGTCTCCTCCTCCTCGTCTCCGCCGTCTAAAATAAGATAATTTCTCTCATCTATGTCGTAAAAGACATCGCTTCCGAAGAACACATTTGCCCTGACATCGGAAAGATCCATCTGTCCCATCTCATAGAGAGGGCACTTGTATGACGGGGTAAACTTTGTCATAAGAGGATAATTGTTAAAGGTTACCACTATCGAATTACCGGTGCTCTTTGAATTATTAAGTCTTGTCAGCTCATTCGGATAAATGAGGGGTCTCTGCTGGAGCTGGGTCGAAACATTTATATTTCCCGACTTATCCTTAAGTCCCGAAGAAATGCTCTGGGTCCTGACCGTCATATTTCCGCAGAGCTTTGAAAACTCCTCGCAGGTGGGCATATCATTGGAACCGATAAAAAGCTTGATGCCGCAGTTTCCCTTTACGATGTCAGCTACCGTCTCACCGTAGACGTTTTTAAGCTGTGCAAAGGACTGCACTATCATTTCAAACCAGATCTTTCTTGACCTTCCGACGGTTATCATCTTGTCAAACTTATCGATCTTGGGCATATTTCCGAACTCGTCAAGCAGGAAGAATACGTTTCTCGGCAGCGAAAGATCCTCTCTTGCAGAGGCGACCTTTATGAGCGCCTTGTATATGCACAGGATGAATACTGCCGCAAGAGCGTGCCTTGTATCCTTCTCGTCGGGTATCTTTAAGAAAAGCGCCGTGGGCCTTTCGGCAAATTCCTCCGGTCTTATATCCGTCGCCGAGGTCAGCGCGCAGAGTCCTTCATCGTTGAACATGGACAGCTTGTCAAAGGCTATGCTCATATAGGAGGACAGCGTCTGATCCGCCGCCGAAAGCACCTGCCTTGAAAGCCCGACCGCCTTTGAAAGCTTCGACCTGCCCTCAAAGAAATCCTTTAAAGCGGCAAACTCATCCTCCGAATTGCTCACCACCTTGTTTATGTTATAAAAGCAGAACTTGTCCTTGGTCATCTCAAGTCTGGGGTCCTCGGAGTCCTCGAGCATGGCAAGTGCCGTCGCCATGATTATCGATCTTGCTCCCTTTTCCCAGACGGGGTCCTTTTCGTTTTCTATCGGACAGATGACGGAAATAAGGTCATTTAAGTCCTCGTAGCACTCGTCAAAAAGCTTCTGCTTTTCTATCCTTGCCTTGTTTATAAGGTCTATCCTTACAGCCCATGCGCAGCCCTCCCATTCATACCACGGCTCCTCATCGTTAAACATGGACCTGTCGTGAACGAGCTTAAGATCCGGATAATCGTCTACCGAATCCGTATGCTCAAGTATGTCGTCACCCTTTTTTATATATTCCTGATAGGTGTCGTAAATGGACCCCAGCGGATTCCAGCGGAAAGAGCTGTAGGGATCACGCAGGTCAAGCACCATGCAGTTGTATCCGTTTTCGGAAAGGAGCTTTGAATGAAGCTGGAAAAGCTCTCCCTTGGGGTCGGTGCAGATCATGGATGATCCTGCCTTTGCGCGTCCGAGTATCTGTACCACGGGGTTTACAAAGGTCGTGGTCTTACCGGAACCGGTAGCACCGATTATGATCCCGTGTGCGGGCGGGATTATGTTTATGTCCATGTCCTTCTTTTTGCTGTTATAGACCGCGTATAACGGTATACCGTCCTTTTTAAGCTCGGACAGCTTTGAAAATGTGGTCTTCGGGAAAAGCTCGTTTCTTTCGGAATCCTCCATCCATCTGGAATTTTCCAGAGACCCTTCCACTCTTTCAGCCTTGCTTTTGAGCATATTCCTTGATGCCCTGAGCGCGATCCCGTTTCCGCTTGCGGCAACGATCACGAGTATTATCATCACCTCGACAAAGCCGTAGACGATGGTATCAAGCGAAAATATCTCCTTTAATTCAGAGCCCGCAAAGCTCATCGAGCCCGTGGATAAATAGCTTGAAAGCCCGAGGATCACAAACTGGGTCATAAGTCCCAATGCTATGATCCCGATGATCCCAACGGGAACCCACTTGATGAGTAATCCTTTAATGTCCTTCATTTCTTCTTTCATAGATCATCCCCTGAAAAATCTTGTAATGAAAAGACTTTCTCTTTCCACCTTGTACAGCTTGGCGATAAGCAGCGCCGCCGCTGCTCCAATAAACGCAAGAAACAGCAAAAGCAATCTGTCCTCAGCCATTGCCTCTTTGGTTCCCGGTCTGAAAAGATACAGAAACCACAGCAGCATGGAGAGCAGATTGAAGCCTGTGTGCATACATACCGAATAAAAAATATTGTCCTCAAGTATCGAGATCTTTCCTATTATCCATCCCATAAGGAATGCGTACAGTATCCATATAAAGGTGCCGTGCAGGAACGCGAACGTAATGCTTACGGCGATCAGGGAAGCCCTTTCTCCCCAATGGGGCAAAAGCCTGTTTAACATATATCCCCTGAATACCACCTCCTCTACCAAAGGTGTGAAGAAGGTGTTAAACAGCACTCCCAGATAAAGCGACCAGCTTTCGTACAGCCTTTCGATATTCGTATCATATACGGCTACCGGTCCTGCCTTTGGCAGCAGCGTGATAAATGCCGAAAGTGACAGTGCCGATGCCAGTCCGAAGAGGATGCAGCCCACACTTTTTACTATGCTTATGTCCTTAAGGTACAGCGAGGCATCCTCAAAAAAGGTGCTCCCGTGCTTCCTTGAATATTTCCTTAAGATCACAAAGGTCGTTATCACGCCGAAGATCATGCAGACATTCATCTTCTGCCTTATAAACTCCTGATGGCTTAAGTCCGGATGAAACAGCGCTGAGCCTATTACCACAAACAGCGCCTCCGTTATCAGATATACAAACAGAGGCCCTGTTGCCGGCACAAAATAGCGCAGAAAGGATAATATCTTATGCTCGACCTTATCCCTGACCTTTCCATCTTTTTTTGCCTCTTCGCCCCTTAAGTTATATCTCACAAAAGGCCTCCCCCGTGATGATCCTTTACTCCCTGTACACCGACACCAGCCGCCGACAGGAATACCTTTGCAAAAAGCCAGATTACCGACGATGCTTCCGGAAGCTCGACCTGATAGGGAAATACAGGTACCAAAGCCACCAGATTATTTATCGCGGCAAATCCGCCCGCAACCGCTGTCAGACACACAAGCACCGGTCTTGTCATGCTGACCGAAAACCTTGCTATGATAAAGGCAAGTACGGCTGAAATGACAGTGACCACTATTCCCGTGACGAGCAAAGGATTTTTGGTCTTTCCCTTTAGGAATACCTCCACATATACCGGCAGGTTCGTGCTTGCGATATAAAATGCCGTCACGAACACACCCGCTAAAAAGATCTTATATGAAAGCACCATCAGGATCAGACCTGAAAAGGTTTCAGCCGCAAGCAGCATTTCTCCGGAAAATCCGATCCCCGCAAAAATAAGGGCTCCTGCCTTAAAGCCTGCAAGAAAGCCGCAGGCTCCCAGCACCATCTTGTATATTCCATAGCCTTCAAGACAGCAGTAGAGCGCCGCAGCGATCCCGATGACATATACTATGGGTCCGTTCTTAGAGTCCATGGTTGTAAACATTTCTACAAAGCTTCTTACCGCATCATGCCAATCCATAGGTCACCCGCCCATAACATTCTTTTGAATCAGATCCTTCTTCGCTGCATTCTTCTGGAGCCTTTTTTCCGCTCTCTTTTCCTTTGCCTCGGCCACCTTCTGTTCGTGGTCTTTCTTCTTGTCAGGCTTCTTATTTACTTCTGCCTGCTTTATATCTTCCTCTTTTACGTCTTCCTTTTCTTCATTTTTGTCTTCCTGCTTTACTTCTGCCTTTTCTGCTTTTTTGTCTTCCTGTTTTACTTCTCCCTGCTTTACTTCTTCCTGTACCGGCTGTACCTGTTCCTGTGCAGGCTGCACTTCCTGTCCCGCCGCATCAATATTGTTAGACGCTTGATTATTTGCCGCCTGATCATTTGCAGCTTCATTATTCGGCGCTTCGTTCTGGATTTCTTCCCAGCCCTCCATCATTCCGTTATTTGCTGCATGATTATTTGCTGCTGCATTATTTGCAGCTTCATTATTCGGCGCTTCGTTCTGGATCTCTTCCCAGCCCTCCATCATTCCGTTGTTTGCGGCCTGATCATTTACAACCTCATTATTCGGCGCTTCGTTCTGGATCTCTTCCCAGCCTTCCATCATTCCGTTGCTTGCAGCTTTATTATTTGCGGGCTCGTACTCGATCTCTTCCCAGCTCTCTTCCGTTATTCCGCTTTCTGCGGCTTCGTCCTTGACTATTTCAAAACCATCCTCTATTCCGCTCTTTGCGGCTTCGTTTTCAAATATTACAAAGTCATCTTCTATTTTCTTCTTTTCGGATGCATTCTCGACTATTTCCCATTCGTTTTTGATCTCATCGATCTGCTGCTGTGCTTCCTGCTTTCTTTGCTGGGCTCTCTGAATCCTGTAGATATTCTCCAGCCTGTCTATCCTGTGATTCTCATTAAGACGACGGCGCATGGTCCTCGCTATGCTCCTTGCATCCTGAATAGACTTGTCATCTGCGGGACTTTCAGAGGTCTCCGCCATAAAATCCACTGCCCCCTTGTAAACCCTTATATACTTGTCAACATGGGCATTATCCGGTTCGGCTTCGGTAGCTGTTTTTAATTCCCTGACACTTTTTAAGTACCTTTCCGCGGTCGGGGACAGCTTACCCTTTTCTTTCCTCATGTTTTCCATTGCTGTGATGGCTTTTTCGATTTCCTCACCCGAAAACCATTTCGGAGGATTTTTGGCTGCCTTTTCCGAATACACGGGTTCGGGAATTACCGGCTCCTTTGCCGCCTGATCACTTCCGGCTTCTTTACCTGCAGGCTGTTCATTAACCGGAGCATTTTTATTTGCTGCCTGCTCTTTAACAGGTTCTTTATTTACCTCAGCTTTTACCGCATTCTCTTTTGCCACAGACTCGTTAACCGGAGCTTTTTCTTCTGCCTGCTGCCCGTTAACCGGAGCATTCTCTTTGACCTCCGGCTGCTTCTGCACCGCCTCGCTATTTTGCATATTCTGCGCATCAGCATTCTGCACGGGATTAACCTGCACATTCTGCTCGTTGACATTCTGTGCGGAGTTAACCTGCACATTCTGCTCACTGACATTCTGCGCGGGGTTAACCTGCACATTCTGCTCATTGACATTCTGCGCGGGGTTAACCTGCATATTCTGCTCGTTGACGTTCTGTGCAGGGTTCTGCTGCATCCTCATCATCTGCGCCTGCATCTGCTGCATATTGTTAACCATCTGCATCATGCTTTGCATCATACCCTGCATCATTTCCTGCATCATGCTCTGCATCTGCTGCATCTGCCGGTCCTGCTGATTCTGGGCGGCATTGTTTTTTTGATTTGCATTGCTGACACCCTTGTAGCCGGCCTTTACTCCCTCTGCAAAAGCCATAAACATATTGACCATAAGGTCTATAAGAAAAGATATCGGATCTTCCGCCGATACGGGACGATTCGATTTCTGACTGTTATTTTCTTCATTACCCATTTCATAACCTCCCGGAAGCACACCCATTCCGATGTGTCTCTTTCCTCATCATATCCGATAATCATAATAGATTAACATAATACCATTTACATTTGTGTCACATTAGTATCACACTTATTGTGCTTTTCCCTAATGATCTTCAAAAAATCAAATCCACACATCTGTCTTTGAATATATATACATCCGCTTTCATAAAATCAGCCCGGATTTTTCCTTCCGCATCTGTGCTATCGATGTCAGCTCCCCTGTGGTCGGCTCCGCCCATGAATACTGCTCCATATATATCCCGTCAAAATCCGCCGTACCCTCTGCTCCGTCAAGATAATCGTAGAAGTCGCAATCCACCTTATCGGTGATAAGCGCCAGTCCGTTTTCATCCTGAAAAAAAATATCCGCTATACCGCGCTTTAAGAAAGACTCCGTCATATCCTTTTTTAGGAGACTTAAATATGAAGAATGGTTTTTCCCCGGCTCACTGTCCTGCCAGAGCAGCTCCCTGATCATTTCCGTATCCGCAGGCTTTCCGCGCCTGTCAACCAGTATGGCAAAAAGCTCCATAGCCTTGCTGTATCTGAATTCCACGGGCTTTCCGTCCGCAAAGACATTAAAATTCCCGAAGGTAACTATCCTGACCCTGCTCCCGTTTTTTCTGTTACCCATCGAAAAGTGCCTGATAACAGCCTCGCCGTCCTCAAACCCTTTCATAAAAATGCCCTTCCCAAGCCCGTTTACGGCATCCATTACCCTTTGAAGTTTTTCTTCTTCTCCCTCAACGATCAGTATCTTCATGATCCCTTATACTCAAAAACAGTCATGGTTATATCATCAAACTGCGGTGTCTGACCCGCAAATTCGTCCACACTTTTCTTAACTGATGCCGCAAGCATGTCCGGTCCGTTTCCTTTTATGCCTTTATCAAGTGCCTCCTTCATCCTGTCGAGCCCAAAGATATTGTCCCTGCCGTCCGATGCCTCGGGAATACCGTCCGTATACAAAAACAGGACATCACCGGGCTGCAGCTTAAGCTTCTGCTCCGTAAATTCGACATCCTCAAACGATCCGAGTCCCGGACCGTGCTCATCCCTAATTAGTTCAAACTCCCCGTCTTTTCTGCAGATACAGGGATATTCATGACCGGCATTCGCCCAGACCACTTCCCCCGTGTGCAGTGTGACGCATCCTAGCCATACCGTGACAAACATACACTCGTCATTGTTTTCACAAAGGTGGTTATTTACCGTATAAAGGGTTTTTCCGGGATTGGTGCCGCCCTCCGACATCGAAATATTTCTTATCATTGTTTTCGCTACTACCATCAGCAGCGCTGCCGGCACACCCTTGCCCGAGACATCCGCCATGACAAGGACCAGATGATCTTCATCTGTTAAGAAGAAATCATAGAAATCTCCTCCAACCTCCTTTGCCGGCTTCATCATGCTGAACAGATCGAATTCCTTCCTTTCCGGAAAGGCTGGAAATTTCTTGGGCAGCATATCCGACTGAATGCGGGCGGCTATGGAAAGCTCCGTATCTATCCTCTCCTTTTCGGCTGTGACCTCCTGAAGCCTCTGCATGGATTTTCTTATGTTCTGTTCAAGATCCCTCATCGTAAGCCACAGATCCTCGGTCTCGTCCCCTGTGTAAAGCTCAAGGCTCCCGAAAAAATCATGCTCATATTCAAGCCCGATATCTTCTCTTTTTATAAAGCTGTCGGCCGCCTTTTTAAGCTTCAGCACGGGACTTACGAGCTTTCTTGAATATCTTAAGGAGGTAAATACCGTGATAAATATAAGAACTACAGCCATGAGTGCTATTGTAAGCTGTGTTCTCTTAAACATAATGTCCGTTCTTTTTAAGGTGTCCATCGTTATCTCGTCCACCTGACTGACAAGCTCCTTTGACGGCTGCGTCAGGGTTTCCTCGGAAACGCCCAGAAGCAGGGTCCACCCGACCGTCTTAAGCGGCGCATATGCGATATAGGTTGTTTCGCTGTCTATTGAGACCTTTGCAAAGCCCTCTTTTCCCGCAAGTGCTTCCTTTGCAAGACCGGTAAGCTCATGATTTAAGGAACGAGCAATATTGTTTCCGTCTCCTTCTCCGGCAGCAAGCTCCCCTTCCTTCCTTTCCGAGAAGATCACCCTTCCGTCACTGTTTACAAGACATATGAAGCTGTCGGGACCTATCGATTCACTCATCTCCTCCATCATTTCATCAAGATCCGAGATAAATCTGGAGCCGCCCACAAAAGCGGCAAATTTTCCGTCAACATAAACAGGTATACCGACACTTACCTTATATTCCCCGTATTTTTCGTCATAGATCAGGGGCGCAAAAAATACATCTCCCGTCTCGACCGCACCGATATAATCCGGTCTGGCGGAGACATCATAAAAAAGGTCGCCGTCATTGCCTGTGACCCGGTCCCAGGGATGTCTGTAGGCGACTATGCTGGGTCCTTCGGGAAGATCTATGATGATGTCATGCATAGCCCCTTCTTCCCTTACTATGTATTTCATGGCGGCGCTTAAATTCGCAAGCTTATGGATTTTTTGAACCGCCTCCTCATTCTCTTTGTCAGCATCCGATGAATACAGCAGGCAGCAGGATATCTTTCCCTCATCAAGCCTTACCTCCCCTGCCCTTAACGGTTCGTTTATCTGCCTTTCGCCGTATTTGTCCGGATTTTCAAGGATGTCCTTAACATTTGTCGCAAGAAGTACAAGGTCATCCTCCATTGTCCAGAATTCGCCGTCGATCAGATCCGCATCCGACTCCACATACTTCTGAAAGCTGTCTGTGGCATCCTCAAGCATGGTCCGGTCAGTCGTCTCCGATATTATCTCGTCCTGCTCCATGTTGGAGTCATAAAAGAGCTTACCGAATCTGGAAAACCGGAGTATCCCGAGTCCCGCAAATATTATCACCGCCGATGCAACAAGCAGAAAGATCACCAGAAACAGTTTTGTTCTCAAACTGATCTTCATTTTTTCTAAACAGCCTTTTCAGATTGCACGAAAACCTTTCCGTCCAATCTGTCTGAAATTACATTTTTTATTTACAGAGCCATTTTACATAACATACCATTACACAAACATTACTGGGATTTATCATACATCCGGTTCTTTTTGTCCTCTCTTAGGAGCTGTTCATAAATAACTTTTAACATTATGCGCAGGATTTTTCTTCGAGAGTGCGGGGTGGAATGAGGGCGCATAGTGGACTATGCAACCGAATTCCACTCCGTGCTATCGAAGAAAAAGACAAGCAGAATGTAAAGTAATTTATGAACAGATCCTTAGGCGGGGCTTCCCGATGCGGATATCGAAAAAAAGCGCACAAAAAACCGCCATCTCTCCTGGTTGCAGAGAGTGGCGGTTCTTTGGTTTTCATCATCTTTCTCATCCTCATTGCCTATGTACTGTTCAATGAAGTGTTTTCCTGTGTCACGTACACCTGTTCCGATATTTTAGAAGAATCCTATCATGAAGAGGAATGCTAACATGTGCAGACCATGGCCTCGCCTACTTGACGGTGTACTACTCGCCAAAGGAAACCTTCACTTCATCTGCCCATGACAGAAATATATCTCCCGTTTCAATTATCGAATTTTCTATCACTTCGCTGTCCGCTTCAAGGTCAACCGTAAAGCTCCCCTCAGCCGTCTCCACGGTAAGGGGTCTGTCAAAGTCCATTAAAAACGGATTTGCAAGGATCGTCACATCTCCGTTTACGCCGTCAAAATCCTCTATGCTGACAGTATTGGAATCCTCCTCGTAAACCGCCTCAACCGACCCTTTATTTACCGAATAGTCAGCCTTCAGCCAGTAGAACGCCGTATCGCCTCTTTCGGGAGCCCTCGTTTCAAAGTCCCAGACAAATGCCATCGGAACCGGATTACGGGTATATTTATCCACGAAATGTACCGCATTTGCATCCTCATCGGTTGTCACCTCCATGCCCAGATCCTTTGTCACATAAGACAGGAGCTTTTCATCAAAGCCATCCGGTGTCTCATACGATAATGTCTGCACATCGGGGTCGCCTCCCACGTCTTTAAGTATCTTAAGGAACTGACCCAGCCAGTTTTCCTCTACCGCCCTTTTTGCAAACAGTGACGGGTCCTTAAGCACATGGGTCTTAAGCATTTCGGGATCTTCGTCCTGCAGATCGTACATCTCGATCAACTCATCCGTTAATATGTAGCTGTCATTATAATTATGACCCTCCGGCACATGGACAAGTATCCTGTGATCGTAGCCGAAACCGTAGCTGTCCCTGTAAGCGTTTAAGATATCCTCAAACTCGGCTCCCCTTATCGATCTCATTGCCGTCTCGGAGTAGTAATCCCTTATCCCGACCTGTATCTCAAAAGGAAGGTTTGAAATGTTCAAAAGACACACATCGTTCGGATGGCCGGATGACATATTTGCAGCCGCAAACCTGTCCGCCATTCGCGGTGCAATGGCATACACTCCATCTCCTCCCGCAGAAAACCCCATCAGATATACCCGGTTGGGGTCGGCATTTTTTAACAGGACCATATCCTCTATCAGACGGTCATACATCGGATAGGAATAATCCAGAAAGTGAAGGTTCCAGACATCCTCCATACCTCTTGTCGCCACATATATCCCGTTGTCGACGGACTCTCTGTAATAATCCTTCATCGCCATCCATTGTCCGTTGTTCTCCTCCTCAGATGACTCGCCGCCGCCATGCAGCGTGATATAAAGAGGATACAGTCCGTTTTCGTCCGGCTCTCCGACGATCTCCATCATATATTTCATCTGATGACCGCCCATACTTATCGTATACACCTCTTCTGTATACTCTGTGTTCTCCGTCTCGATCACCGTCTCTGCCGGCGTGACCTCCTTTACTCTTTCCGGATCTTCCGATGCCAGCTTCTTATACTCATCATATCCTTCTATCATAAGCTGCAGCGCCTCACCGGTCTTTTCGCCGAAGCTGCCGTCTTCGATCATTTCGTATGCTGCGGTCATGATATCCCCATTTCCTGCAGACTCATACCCGCTGTCATCATACCCGCTTTCGTCATATTCATTTTCTTCATACCCGGTCTCCTTAAGACTACTCTCTTCAGACATGCCTTCCTCTGCTTCTGAAACAAGCTCCGTTCCTTCTTCGGAATCCAGATCATAAACCGTAATACCCGATATGAAAAATGCCGCTATGCCTGCAACTATCAATACAGATACTATGATCGCTGTTATAAGGATCGTCTTTTTTGTTTTATCCGACATATGAGAATACCCCCTGTAAAAAACCTGTTCGCACTAAATCCTTTCAATGGACATCATTATATAATATAGTACTGTCAAAAATCCAATACAACCGGTGAATATTTTACACCATTTGCAAAAAAACCTGCCGGCAAAGACCTGCCGGCAGGTTTTATTATTATTTATGAAAGATCAGTTCCGCTTAAGCTGCCACTCTTTCTTATCAAAGCTTCTTGTGGCATGTTCTTGCGATAACGTCATCCTGCTGCTCTTTTGTGAGGCTGATGAACTTAACCGCATATCCCGATACAC
>JAGBOJ010000097.1 GCA_017633935.1 Lachnospiraceae bacterium
GGGAGAGCGCAGCGTTCGCAACGCTGAGGTCGAGGGTTCGATCCCCTTCGGCTCCATAAAATGATAATACCGGTCTAAAGACCGGTATTTTCATTTTATGGAGCCGAAAGCATCAAGCTCCTTGATCAAAACAGCAAGTGATGATGCAACGCTGGGCAAAATCGTCCAGTGGACGATTTTGGGCCGCGCTTACGAGCGCCAGGCGCGAGTGCGGCCGGGCAGCGAGGGTTCGAGGTCTCCGCTCCGCTCCGGTCGGCGCTGAACGGGCCGAAAGCATCAATCTCCTTGATCAGCATTTGCCTCTTTTATAAATTTCAGGAATACATCTCCCGGAACCGGCTTTGAAAAATAATAGCCCTGAAAATAATCACATCCGAGTTTTTCCAAAAGCACCTTCTGCTCTTCAGTCTCGACCCCTTCGACTAATACCTTGTACCCCATCTCCTTCATCATACGAATGGTATTTGAAAGGAGTATCCCCGAGCTCTTGGGGCCCTCACTGCCGTTCGGATTAAGTGCCTTCCACAGAATACTCTTATCCAGCTTTATAATGGAAAAAGGCAGATCGAACATATATGAGAAATTGGAATACCCGGTACCGTAATCATCCAGTGAAAACGAAAAGCCCAGACCGTTCAGCACATTCACATTATCCTTTAAAACCTTTCTGTTATCAGCCGCAGCCGACTCCGTTATCTCAAGGTTTATCCTTTCGGAAGACAGACTGTATTTTTTAAGCGTCTCCTTAAAGCTGTTTACCAGCTCGGGGTCCATGCACTGAACCGTGGAAAGATTTACCTCCATATAATCAATCCCGGATTTTTCCAATTCATTGCTCTTATAAAACCTGCACACCTCATCAAATACAAATGCGCCGATCTCCACTATCAGACCGCTCTCCTCTGCTATAGGAATGAATTCCTCCGGTGAAACAAAGCCGAACTCCTCCGTATTAAGACGAATAAGAGCCTCCGCCGAATGAAAATAACCGCCCGCCTTTCCCCAGATCGGCTGATAATAAACCTCAAACCGTTTTTTCGCTATTGCCTCCCTTATGAGACTTTCGATCTGGATCTTGCGCTTGTTTTTTTCCATGACCTTCTCGATCTCAACGATCACCGTCTCGTTTCCGTCAAAGGAAGAATCCGCTATAAGCAAAAGCTCTTCCATGGATGTAAATCTGTCTGTCCGTCCGGCACAGAGCATAGCCGGAAACATCACTCCGGAGCCGTTTAGCTCCCATGCGCTCCTAAATCTTTCCGCTGTCTTTCCGGTAAGCATTTCTATCTCGTCGTCAGTCATCCCGCTTCCGAGAAGCACAAAGTTCCCCCCGCCCAAATCATAACAGAAAAGCCTTCTGTCCGCCTTTGAAAGAAATGAGGCTATCTTTCTGAGGAATTCGTTCGTCCTTGTCATGCCTATGGTCGTATTGTAATAGGAAAGCTCCTGCAGCTTGATTACAATGATCACCGAATCCGTATTTCCGAGGTATTCCGGTGCTGTTTCAATAAAGGCATATCTGTTATAGGCTCCCGATATATGATTTACAATGTCATCCTGATTTTCTATGGAAAGCAGCATCCCCAGAAATCCCAGCGTCTGGGCGAAGATCTCAAGCAGCAGGTACGGGTATACCATCTGTAATGCAAGGGATATTATCGTAGCGACTATGATAAAGATCAGGGAACGGCGCTTCGTTTTTGTGATATTTTCCCGCCTTACCATCAGTATCACTATACAGGCTGCCATATACCCGAAGGCAAATACATAAAAGAGCGGAAAGCTTAAACCGTGTCTGTATATCCCGTTTTCATCATAATAAAACACAAAGCGAAAGAAGGGATTCAGCAAAAGAAGGATGTACTCGGAAAAGACCGGAATAAAAACCGCTTTCAAAAGAAGCCTGTTCATCCTCATAAAGTCACCGAGGAGACAGAATATATATAAAAGCATCAGCGGCGTCATACTGTTATGCAGGGCAAGATAGAGTGTATTGACCAGATCGGCCTGCCAGATGACCATGGTATCCGGATAGGAATTCAATATCGAACTGATGATATCTGTTACCGATGCCGCGAGATTGGATGCCACCAGCAGCAGAAAGACACGGTTTGATGCAGTTTTAAGTCCTTTTTTTACAAATATGTGAAATAGGATGAACAGCGAGATTATCACTGCCGCAATATCAAAGTCTATATTATAAAGCATCAGCCTGCCCCCTGACCGGTGTATGATCTTCTGTCATCATTATAACACAGTACGGAGAGCCCCTGTCTATAGCAACTTTACATCGCCCCGTCCCATTGCCTTAAAAAAGCACGGCGCTCCGTTTTTTCAGATCGCGCTGAGCTGCATACGATAGTATTTCTCATACAGACCGCCCAGCTTTATAAGCTCCTTATGAGTTCCGCGTTCCTTAATACCCTCATCATCAAGGACTATTATCTCATCCGCACCGAGGATCGTAGACAGCCTGTGCGCTATGGTGATCGTGGTCCGCCCCTGTGCCAGCCGGTCAAGGCTGTCCTGAATATAACGCTCGCTTTCGTTGTCAAGGGCGCTTGTTGCTTCATCAAGTATAAGGATGGGTGGATTCTTTAAGAACACCCGGGCTATTGCTATGCGCTGCTTCTGACCGCCGGAAAGCCTTGTGCCGCGCTCTCCAACCTGCGTATCAAAGCCGTCGGGGAGCCCTTCGATAAAATCAAGCAGATCCGCATTTCTTGCGGCATCCGCTATCTCCTCCATTGACGCATCCCTTTTGCCGTATGCGATATTATCCCGTATTGTACCGTTAAAGAGATAGACATCCTGCTGGACGATACCGATAAAAGACCTCAGGGACTGCTGTGTCACATCCCTTACATCCGTTCCGTCGATCTTAACACTTCCTCCGGTCACATCATAAAATCTCGGAAGCAGGGAGCAGAGGGTAGTCTTGCCTCCGCCTGAAGGCCCAACTATTGCCACGGATTTACCCGCATCTATATGAAGGTCGATATGTGTAAGGACCGATTCTTCATCCTCATAGGAAAAGCTTACATCTTCATAGTCGATAATGCCCTTCACATCCTTAAGCTCCACCGCGCCGGGCTTATCCACTATATCGGGCATCGTCCCGATAACCTCAGTAAAACGCTCAAAGCCCGCAAGTCCCTTCTGAAGCTGCTCGGTGAACTCTACCAGCACATTTACCGGATTGATAAAAATATTTATGTACAGCGCATATATCGCAAGGTCCTCTCCTGTTATCGCACCCTTTGCAATGAAGAACCCGCCCGCAACCAGTACGGTTACAAACATCATTCCCTCAAAGAAATTGTTGCCCGAATGAAAGAGAGCCATCTGTTTGTAATTGGCCTGCTTGGAATCGAGGAAGGCAAGGTTGCTCTTATCGAACTTATCCTGCTCCACCTTTTCACCGACGAATGACTTGACCACCCTGATACCTCCGAGGGTATCCTGAAGGGAGGCATTGATGCCTGCGATCTTGCGCCTGTTATCGGTAAATGTCATCCGCATACGCTTATTCTGCCTGACGGAAAACACGGCCATGCACAGGGCAACAAAAGCAAGGCACAGAGTCATCGGTATATTTATATACATGAGAAGGATAAAGGAACCTGTGAGCTTGACCACAGAAATGAATATATTTTCGGGTCCGTGATGTGCAAGCTCCGATATATCAAACAAATCCGAAACGAGCTTACTCATCATCTCACCCGTGTTATGGGTATCGTAATAGGAAAAAGAAAAAGCCTCGAACTTCTCAAACAGATCATGGCGCATTCCCGATTCCATGCGTGCGCCCATCATGTGTCCCTGATAGGTCACATACCATCTGCACAGCGTGCGTATGACATACATAATGATAAGTATGACCGCAATAAGCCCGAGGCTCTTAAGTATCTTTTCGGACGACTCCAGAAACAGTGTCTTTCTCAATATCCTTAAAAACTGCGGGAAGGCAAGGTCTATTACGGAAAGTATGCTTGCACAAAGCAGGTCGAGGAAAAACACGCCCATATACGGTTTGTAATAAGGAATAAACTTTTTTATCAGGCTCATAATGCATTATCATATCACACTGACGGGCTTTTTGAGTATATTAAAAAGACAAGCAGGATGTTCGGGTTATTTATGAACAGTTCCTTAGAATCGCTGATATACTCTTTTATTGTCTGAATTACAGTACTGAAATCACAAATTCCCAAAAGATTTACCTGACAAATATGACAGTCTTAAACTCCTCTGGATTTCAAGTATCTGTCTTCATCTTCCCTTGCAGCCATAAAAGCTTTCTGAAGGTCAATGCCATAATAATCAGATAACCGCATTACCTGCGCTATTACATCTGCCATTTCATTACCCAATCGTTCATCAACATCTGTGGCATCCTCTGTCAGTGCATAATATTTTTCTTTGATCATCACTTGTTTTGCCAATTCGCCAACCTGCTTGGTCAGCTCGATCATAGCACCTTCAGCTTTCCATTCATTAAGTTCAATCTTATTGAATCTTTTTACAATACTTCCATATAGATTTTGCATTTCTTCGAATGTCATTTTTTGCATTTCTGTTTTCCCCCGAAGTTTTTCACTACATTATCATACGAATTTCCGTAGCAGTTAAATATCGCTCTTATGACTTATTACTGCCTCGAATTCGAGGCAATTACCTAAAAGTCAAACTAATACATTCACATACTTCGCATTGAACGGACACTGACTTGTATAGTACAGTTGTCCTTTGTTACGCTGATATACCCCGTATGATCAGTTTTTAAGTTGCCACTCCGGTCGGCGCAGAGCAATCGTCGGAGGGACATACTCTGCGATACATTTCATTCTGTACCGCAGAGGGTTCCCTCCGACTATGATATATTCCCTATAAACTTATAATAGATCTTGATTTCCTGTACCTTCTCACCGTCAACCTCTGTAGGTTCCGTTACAGTGATCTTATCGATCAGACGATTGAGAAGCGCTGCGTCCAGCTCCCTGATCCCGGCATATTCCTTGATGAGATGAGTGTACCTCTGAATATTATCTTTTTTTTCGGCGGTCTCATCCATCTCTGATTCAATTTCTTCGATACGCACCTGAAGATCCGCCTGCTCGGCTTCGTATTTATGGCACATCATCTGATAGTTTCTATCGGTGATCCTGTCATTTGCCATATCCTCGTAAAGCTTTGCAAAGAGTCTGTCCACCTCGGCCAGTCTTGATCTCTTGTTGCTTAATTCCTTTTTAACAGCTTTAGCATGTGCTTTCTTATCGGCTCCAAGCTGGTTTATCAGACGATCCGCCATACCCTTGTCATCCTTAAGTGCTTCTTTGGCATGTTTGCGAATGTCTGTAAGAACCGCTTCGTAGAGATCCCTTGCTTCCAGCCAGTGCATGGAGCATTCCTTACGACCGGAAGACCTGTAGTTGTTGCACATATAGATGTACAGGTCGATAAGCTCACGTCCCTTAGCTGATCGATGGGTTCTGGTCAGTATCATCGACTTTCCGCAATCCGCACACTTGATCAACCCTGCAAAGATATTGGTCATTCGATCTTCTCTCGGTTCCAACCGTCTGCTTGTGATCATGCGCTGGATGACTTCAAAATCATCAGGATCCACGATAGGCTCATGCGTATTAGGCACGATAGTGTAATTCTCCGGAAGTACCCTCA
>JAGBOJ010000098.1 GCA_017633935.1 Lachnospiraceae bacterium
ACCTGCTATCCGGGAAACGAAGGCTTTCTTGAAGGAGCCGAATACCATCCCGAGCTTAAGGCATTAAGCGACGGGAAGATGATCACCGCAAGAGGGATGGGGGCTGCAACGGAATTCGGAGCGGAGGTTATCGCGGCTCTTTCGGGAAGAGAAAAAGCCGATGAGATATTAAGACAGATACAGTTTTAGTAAAGGTATCAGTGACAAGCGGCCTGTTTGATATATGGGAGGATATGGAATGTCGGAAAGAGACATACTTGCGGAACACCGTGCGGTGGCACCGCTTAAGATAGCGGTAATGGAGAATATAAAGGGTCTGGGTGACATGGTAAACCACTATCTGGTGGAATACAGACAGGACAGAAATCACCAGCATAAGGAGTCTCCTATATTTAAGGGTTATACAGCCGATAATTACGAGATAGAGTTTTCCCTGGTGAGGTTCGGTACGGGTGAGGGAAAGTGTATTCTCGACGAATCCGTCAGAGGGTCTGATCTGTATATCCTGGGCGATGTCACAAATTATTCCCTGACCTATCAGATGAACGGTTTTACAAATCATATGTCTCCGGATGACCATTATCAGGACTTAAAGAGGATAATAGCCGCAGTCGGGGGCAAGGCTCACAGGGTTACGGTTGTAATGCCTTTCTTATATGAATCGAGGCAGCATAAAAGAAGTGCGCGTGAATCACTTGACTGCGCCATGATGATCGGGGAGCTGGCGGATATGGGCGTCACAAATGTAATGACCTTTGATGCGCACGACCCTTCGGTGCAGGCGGCATCCCAGTTGTGCGGCTTTGATAATTTCTCAGCCTTCTATCAGTTCATCAGGTCGCTTTTGGATACCGAGGACGATCTTATCATAGACAAGGATCATGTGGTAATAATAAGCCCGGATGAGGGAGCATTAAACCGTGCCATTTATTTTGCGACGGTGCTTGGCGTGGATACCGGGATGTTCTATAAAAGAAGGGATTACGCCCATATCGTTAACGGAAAGAATCCGATTGTCGCCCATGAATTTTTAGGGGACAGCGTGGACGGCAAGGATGTCATCGTGGTGGATGATATGATAAGCTCCGGCGGCTCGATGCTCGATACCGCAAAGCAGCTTAAGAACATGAATGCAAGGCGGGTCTATATCTGCTGCACCTTCGGACTTTTTACCGATGGGATGGACGCATTTGACGAGGCTTACGAAAAGGGCTATTTTGATAAGGTCATAACCACGAATCTGCACTACAGGCGTCCCGAGCTTCTTTCAAGGCCGTATTATGTGGAGGCCGATATGAGCAAATTCCTGGCACAGATAATCGACTATTCAAATCACGATATATCAATGGATAATGTCAGGACACCTACCGAGAAGATAAGGCAGATCCTTGCGCGCTACAACAACCGGGAGGATATACCTGTGGCAAATTATCATGACGAATAATAAAACCCACCTCATAAAGGAAGTAAGGCCGATGAGTCCGGCAGCAGAAAGCGGGATAACTCCCGGGGACAGTCTTTACAGGATAAACGGCAGCGGTATAAAGGATATATTTGATTATCAGTATCTTATGACCGATGAGGAATGTGAGATAGAGCTTTACGACACCTCGGGGAAAAAGAAGACCGTATATATTGAAAAGGGACTTGATGAGGATCTCGGTCTTGTTTTTGAAGACGCTCTTATGGATGGCTACAGGTCGTGTACCAATAAATGTATTTTCTGCTTCATCGACCAGATGCCTGAGGGAATGAGAAAAACCCTGTATTTCAAGGACGATGATTCGCGGCTTTCCTTTTTGCAGGGCAACTATGTCACACTTACCAATATGTCGGACGGGGATATAGACAGGATAATAAGCTACAATTTAAGCCCCGTGAACATTTCATTTCAAACCACAAATCCGGAATTAAGAATAAAAATGATGGGAAACCGCTTTGCCGGTGAGGCATTAAAAAAAGCGGACAGATTAAATGAGGCCGGTATCAGCATGAACGGCCAGATCGTGCTGTGCAAGGGGATAAACGACAAAGAAGAGTTAAACAGGAGCATAGAGGACCTTACCGCCTATATCCCGAATCTTATGAGTCTTTCCGTGGTCCCGGTCGGGCTTTCAAAATACCGCAAAGGACTTTACGAGCTTGAACCGTTTGACAGCCGGGATTGCAGGGAGGTGATAAAGCTCATAGAGGGCTGGCAGAAAAAGCTTTACAAAAAATACGGGACGCATTTTGTGCATGCCTCGGATGAGTGGTACATAAACGCAGGATTGGAGCTTCCGGAGGAGGAAAGCTACGACGGTTACCTGCAGCTTGAAAACGGTGTGGGGATGGTAAGACTTATGCTGAATGAATTTGAGGACTCCCTTAGAGGTTTACATAAGTCAAATAATACCGGAGAGTTTTCCTGCGTGACCGGAAAGCTTGTATATCCCGTTATAGTTAAGATCACGGAAAGAATGAAGGAGTTCTTCCCGAACATAAAGGCTAATGTATATTGCATAAAAAATGACTTTTTCGGTGAAAACATAACCGTGACCGGGCTGCTTACGGGCAGGGATATAATAGGGCAGCTAAGGGGGAAGACGCTCGGAAGCAGGCTTTATCTTCCGGAGAATATCCTTCGGGCAAACGATACCGTACTCCTTGATGATGTAACGGTCGAAGATATCAGCGAGGCTTTACAAGTCAGGGTTGATATTGTAAAATCAGACGGTACTTCGTTTGTAAGGATGTATGAGATGGCAGGTGAGATATGAGCAGACCGGTGGTTGCCATTGTCGGCAGACCGAATGTGGGGAAATCCTCACTTTTTAATATACTTGCGGGAGAACGCATAGCTATAGTCAAGGATGAGCCCGGGATCACAAGGGACAGGATATACGCTGACGCGGACTGGAATGACAGGAAATTTACGGTTATAGATACCGGGGGTATAGAGCCGGACAGTAAGGATTATCTTCTTTCAAGAATGAGGGAGCAGGCTCAGATAGCCATAGATACCGCGGATGCGATAATCTTTATGACTGATGTGCAGATGGGTATGTCCGATTCCGATTCCAAGGTTGCGGATATATTAAGACGCAGTCATAAGCCGGTCATCCTTGCCGTAAATAAGGTGGACAGCTTTCAGAAATACGAGGCGGATGTTTACGAGTTCTATAATCTGGGACTCGGAGATCCGTTTGCCGTTTCAGCGACACAGAGGCTCGGTATAGGTGAGCTTTTGGATGAGGTCGTAAGGAACCTCCCGGAAAAGAGCGATGATGAGGAGGATGATGAAAGACCGCGGATAGCGATCGTCGGAAGACCAAATGTCGGAAAATCCTCCATAATAAACAGGTATCTTGGCAAGGACAGGCTGATAGTTTCCGATATCGCGGGGACCACCCGGGATGCCGTGGATACCACGATAAAAAGAAACGGCAGGGAATATGTTTTTGTGGATACTGCCGGCTTAAGGCGTAAGAGCAAAATAAAGGAAGAGCTTGAGGCATACATGATAGCAAGGACCGTATCTGCCGTGGAAAAGGCGGATGTGGTGATAATAGTCATCGATGCCACCACCGGAGTGGTAGAGCAGGATGCCAAGATCGCAGGCATTGCCCATGACCGGGGAAAGGGCATAATAATAGCGGTTAACAAGTGGGATGCGGTAAATAAGGATGACAAGACCATATACAGGATGTCTGAGGATATACAGAAAACGCTTTCCTTTATGCCCTATGCTGAGATCGTTTTCATATCGGCAAAGACCGGACAGAGGCTTGAAAAGGTGTTTGCTTCTATAGATACTGTCATAGAAAACAGAAGCTTAAGGGTGCCTACGGGAGTGTTGAACGAGATACTTTCCGAAGCGGTCGCAATGCAGCAGCCGCCGTCGGACAAGGGAAGACGGCTGAGGCTTTTTTATATCACACAGGTCAGCGTAAAGCCTCCGACCTTCGTGATATTCGTAAACAGCGTAAAGCTGATGCATTATTCCTATACAAGATATATAGAAAACAAGATAAGAGAGGCATTCGGCTTTGCCGGTACGCCGGTAAAATTCATCATAAGGGAACGCGGAGAGGATAATTAGAAATGTTCAGGATAGTATGTTTGGTCATAGGATATGTTCTGGGAATGTTCCAGACCAGCTATATTTACGGAAAGGTTCACGGTATAGACATAAGGGAGCACGGCTCCGGAAATGCTGGCACCACAAATATGATGCGTACCATGGGTACGAAGGCGGGGCTTATAACCTTTGCGGGTGACGTGTTAAAGACCTTTGCCGCCATATGGCTGTGTGTGTTCATATTTCGGAACTTATATCCGGATATCATCCCGTTAATAAAGTGCTATGCGGCAGCCGGTGCCATACTGGGCCACAATTTTCCTTTTTACCTTAATTTCAAGGGAGGGAAGGGGATAGCCTGCACAGCGGGCTTTGTCATCTCGCTTGACCCGGTGATGACTGCAGTGGGGATCATAGTATTCTTTTCGATCTTTTTTACAACTCATTATGTTTCTTTGGGATCGATAATGGTATATGTTACGCTTATTATCGAATTTGCTGTTTTCGGAGCCTTTCACCTGTTTCTTTTTAAGGGTGTGCCGGACAGTGCGGTCATGGAATCCTGCCTTATCGCATTGTTTTTAACGGTGATGGCTCTTTATAAGCACAGGGAGAATTTTAAAAGACTTATTTCCGGAACCGAAAAAAAGACCTATCTTAAAAATCAGAACCCGGAGATAAAGGAGAAATGACGGAGGATGACATATGTATGAAATCGGTGTGATAGGAGCGGGAAGCTGGGGGACGGCTATTTCGTGGCTTCTTTCAAATAACGGACATAAGATCACCGTATGGTCTGCCATAAAGGATGAGATAGAAATGCTTAAGGCTCAAAGGGAGCATAAGGATAAGCTTCCGGGAGTGGCATTGGGAGACAATATAGATTTCACCTCCGATCTGTCTGAGGCCTGCAGGGACAAGGAAATACTGGTGCTTGCGGTTCCCTCGCCTTTTACAAGGAGCACCGCGGGAGGTATGAAGGGACTTGTAAAGGAAGGACAGATAATAGTAAGTGTGGCAAAGGGGATAGAGGAGGATACCCTTTTAACACTCTCGGGTGTGATAAAGGATGAGCTGCCGGGAGCAGAGGTCGTTGTCCTGAGCGGACCGAGCCATGCCGAGGAGGTCGGAAAGGGAATGCCTACCGCCATAGTTGCCGGATGTAAAGATATTGAAAAGGCCAAAAAGGTTCAGGATATATTCATGAGCGATGTGTTCAGGGTATATACCTCGGATGACCCTTACGGAATGGAGCTCGGAGGAGCGCTGAAAAATGTCATAGCCCTTGCAGCGGGAATAGCCGACGGACTGGGATATGGCGACAACACAAAGGCAGCGCTCATCACAAGGGGGATACATGAAATATCCCTTCTCGGAGAAGCGGCCGGAGGCAGATATGAGACCTTTCAGGGACTTACGGGGATCGGTGATCTTATAGTTACCTGTGCCTCGATGCATTCGAGAAACAGAAGGGCCGGAATACTCATAGGGCAGGGAAAAAGCTATGAGGAGGCAATGAGTGAGGTAAAGCAGGTGGTGGAAGGTGTATACAGTGCCAAAGCCGCCATGAAGCTTGCGGGGAAATACGGTGTGCAGCTTCCGATAATCAGTCAGGTAAACGATATTCTTTTCGGAGGAAAGTCTGCAAAGGAGGCTCTTTACGATCTTATGTCCAGAGAACGGAAGGACGAGTTTTTGTAAGCTGATATAGTGTTTGATTCAAATGACGGACGCTGTTACAGTGATGAAAAAAAGAAGCGCGACCTGAATTATTACGAATACGGTAAGATATGGTTCGACGGACACACCGAAGGCACAGGCGTAAGGGATATGCAGACCTCGACAGAAAGATACGGGGAAACAGCAGGACGCTTACCGCAAAAGCGCTATGCGGACTACAGTATAGAAGCCGTAAGGTATAAGGATCACGCATGTGAGGATCAGGAAACTCTTATGGCATTAAAGATCTCTTCGGCAAGCTTGGGTTTATTCATTATATACAGATGTATGCCGTCCACACCGTGGGAAATGAGGTCTGCGGCCTGTCTTACGGCATAATCTATACCCGCTTTTTTCATATCTTCGGCGTTATCACCGAACCTTGCGATAATATCCGAAAGCTCCTTCGGAATTGAGGTTCCCGAAAGTGAGACCGTGGTACCGAGCATTTTTGCGCTTGTAACCGGCATGATACCGGCAGAGACGGGAGCGGAGATATCTCTTTCCTTCATACGCTCTTCAAGGGCATAAAACAGATCATTATCAAAGAAAAGCTGCGATATAAAAAAGCTTATGCCGGCATCGGCCTTTACTTTTAACATATCCGCATCAAAGGCTTCGCTTTCGGCTTCAAAGTGCTTTTCGGGATAGCAGGCTCCGGCAACTGTAAAGCCGGGGTGATTTTTTGTGATGAACTCCGCCATATCGCTGGCGTGGATAAAATCACGCATAGCATACTGCTCATCCGTCATATTTTTCGGCCTGTCCCCGCGCAGGGCGAGCACATTTTCGATACCTGCCTCCTCAAACGCCTTAAGACCATCTTCAAGCTTATTTCTGTTAAAGCCGACACTTGTTATATGGGAGAGGACCTCAAGAGAGCAGCTCTTTTTTGCGTAAGAGGCGATATCCACGGCTTTTCCGGCATTTGACCCGCCGGCACCGTAGGTTACGGATATAAAATCGGGCTTCAGAGCGCCTATGGCTTCTAACTTGGAATTGATGTCAGAAAGCTCCTCGTCCTTTTTGGGCGGATATATCTCACAGGAAAAGACCGTATGCCCTTTTTCGTAAAATGATCTGATGCTGCTCATAAAAACTCTCCTTTGTATACAATCACTTTAAAAAATCCGTTCCTTATGGTATCATAATTTTCATACTTATTCAATTCTTGAACGGAGGGTACAGGTGAAAAAGGTATTGCTTATTGATGATATGCCAACCATAATCGAGCAGGCACAGCAGATGATGGAAAATGAGTATGAGCTTATACACTGTGAGGAAACGGATAATGCCATAGGACTCATAAAGGAACAAAAGCCGGATATCGTGATCCTTGATATGTATCTGAAGGATGAGGCAGCCTATAAGATCCTTAAGGATATGAAGGCTGAAAAGGATATCCCGGATATGCCTGTATTATTTACCGGATGTGATGTGTCGGTTACGGCTCTTTCAAAGATATTTAATCTCGGGGTGGCTGACTTTGTAAAAAAACCCTTCGTTGAAAATATTCTTTTTAAAAAGATCGAGGAGCAGCTTAAGCTTTCGGAAATAGGCTACAGATATGATAAATAAACTTTTAGCGGACTATTTTGGCGAAAATGTGCCGTTGGAGGAAAGAAATCTAAACCTCGCAATGATGTTTTTTTACGATACGTTTGCGCTTGCATTGGTCTACGGACTGTATCTGAGGCTGGATCTGCCCTTTTATATCCTGACCATAGCCGTGGTTTTGATCGTTACGATCTGTTACAGCTACATTTTACGCTATGAAAAGTATAATACGGGAGCCTTCATAATAGGCATGCTCGTAACGATGGTCGAGCTGCCGGGAGCCCACTATTTTGATGGACGCCTTATAAGTGCGGTGCTCGTATTTTTTACTTTGGGCTTTTTATTCTGCATTTTCAATATCAACGGGAAGCTTCTTTTAATTTCCGTTGTCCTTTCTGCAATTTCCTTCAGTATGTCATGCATTGGTCTTTATATGCTGCATTATCGTGAAAAGCCTTATGATCTTGCAAGGACAAGTATTCTTTTTGATGTGGTGATTCCGGTTGCCATCTGTCTGATCTATACCGACAGGGCCTTGAGCATCAAGCAGAGGATACATCAAAGAGAAGTGGACAAGGCTGTGAAGGAAGGAAAAAAAGCGGAGGATATGAACAGAGCAAAGGACCTATTCTTAATGAATATGTCCCACGAAATGCGCACTCCGATGAATGCCATAATCAGCGCAACGGATCTGATCGAGGATAAGGCTGTAAATAACGCCGTAAAGCAGCATATAAGCTATATTAAAAACGCCTGTAACGCGCTGGTCTCGACTATCGACGATCTGCTGGTGTTTTCAAAGGTGGAAAACAGCAGGCTCGAGCTTATAAATGCCGAGTACGACACGGGAATGCTGTTTGAGGATATCATAAATATGATCGCGGTCCGCCTGATGGACCGTGATGTCGGGTTCTATGTCCATCTTGATGCGAATATGCCCTCCGTTCTCTACGGGGACAGCGCAAAGCTCAGGCAGGTTTTCATAAATGTCTTAAACAATTCCGTAAAATATACAAACGAGGGTCATATAGGACTCAAGGTCAGTATCGAAAAAACAGATAATGACAATGAGGTGATATTGCGTGCGGATGTGGAGGATACGGGTATAGGCATAAAAGAAGAGGATATGCCGAGACTTTTTAAGGCCTTTGAAAGGCTTGACGACAGAGAGCATGAAAGCATGAAGGCAGAGGGCACGGGGCTCGGACTTTCCATCTGCAAGACCATCCTCGACGGCATGGGGGGCAGTATAAATGTGAGGAGCCGTTTCAACAGAGGAAGTGTTTTCTCGTTTGAAGTAAAGCAGAAAATGGTGGATTCCACACTGATGTCACACATAGATGACAATTCGTCCTTAAATGTCCTTGTTTTTGAGGATGATGAAATGAAGACGGAGATGATAAGGCTCGCTCTTACGGAAAGCAAGGTAAAGGTTGTCTGTGCCGGTGACAGCCCGGAATTTAATGAGCTCCTTAAAAACGGGAAATATACGCATATACTTATCTCCCTTGATAAATATAAGGAGGAGGAAGAAAGGCTTGAAGGCTGCGGTATAAAATGCGTGATCCTTTCGGATATAAACCGTGCCGATGAGGTTCCGAAAAATGCGGACAGGATCGCGCGCCCAGTTAATATACTGAATCTTTCCGAGTATTTCAACCGCACTGAGGAGGTCGCAAAGAAGGATGAGACAAGGAGCTTTATGTGCCCAAATGCGAGAGTTATGGTGATCGATGACAACAAGACCAACCTCTTTGTGGCTGAAGGACTCTTAAAGCGTTACGGCATGAATGTGATCTCCGTTTTGAGCGGAAGAGAAGCCTTAAATCTTATCAGCGATCTGAAATTCGATATGATCTTCATTGATTACATGATGCCCGGTATGGACGGTATAGATACCTTAAATGCGATCAGGGACAATAAGCAGGCATGGTGCAGGAGTGTACCCTGCGTGGTGCTTACAGCCGATGCCGCGGACGGTGCCAGACAGATGCTCCTTAATGCGGGCTTTGATGACTATATATCAAAGCCGATCAGAGTGGACAGACTTGCAGTCTCCATTTATCAGCTTATAGATCCAAAGCTTATCGAATGGCAGACTGAGGAAAAGACAGAGGCGGTATGATAAAGGAATTATATAAAAAAACGGAGGAATATTTCCTTAATGTTGATATTCCGTATAAAGAAAGAACCTTTACGCTGGTGTTGATGTATACAACCGCAGTGCTTTTGATGGCGCTCCCGGTTTTCTCGGTCGTTGGGGAGATAAAGGCGACTTTGACGGTTCTTGGGATCGCGATACTTGTAAGTATCTTATTTGCCGTGCTGC
Organism: Lachnospiraceae bacterium; assembly: GCA_017633935.1. Lineage (GTDB taxonomy): Bacteria > Bacillota > Clostridia > Lachnospirales > Lachnospiraceae > NK4A144. Next base: position 9,666 of record JAGBOJ010000098.1, read on the forward strand.
AGCATATCACAAAGAAAACGGACGAGCTTTGTCTGATATTCTGCTATCTTGTCAATCTGATATGTATTCCGCTGTGCTTTATCTTCGGAGGAGGAGTGGAAGGCGGAATGATGTTCCTTGCCCTTCCGGGTCTTATAGATGTATATATACTGCTGTCCGGAAGTACGAAAACGGCAGCTCTAATCATCTGCAGCTTATGGTATTCGGCAATAATGCTCTTTGCGATTTTTAACCCTTCCGCGATCAGAAATATTCCGCAGGGGTTTGATCAGGTGCTGAGCTTAATGGTCACGCTTCTGCTCAGCGTATATATCATGCTTGTGGTGATAATATATCAGAATTTTCTGCTTTACGACCAGCGGGAAAAGGTCAAAAGATCAATGGAGGAATATGCGGCAGGAGCGAGGACAAAGAGCAGATTTCTGGCTAATATGTCCCATGAACTGCGTACACCCATGAATGCGATCATCGGTATGACGGACCTCATGGAAAAGGAGGATGTGGAAAAGGCGGCTTCCGAAGAGATTTATGTCGTAAAGAGTACAGCCGAAAGCCTGCTTATGACAATAAATGATGTGCTGACCTTTTCAAAGCTAGAGTCGGGGAAGCTTGAGATGGTATACGGGCAGTTCAGTCTCGATAAGCTCCTTTCCGGAATAATAGATCAGGCATCGAGGGTGACGCAGAGAAAGAAGGTGGATTTTGAGGTCGATCTTGACCCCTCGTTACCCAATGTGCTCTACGGGGACGATACGAAGATAAATCAGGTTCTGACAAACCTGCTCTTTAATGCCATAGAGGTGACAGAGAGCGGCAGGGTCACGCTTTCGCTGGGTGGAGAAAGGAACAGGGAGGGCAACAGGGTCACCCTTTTCGGCAGGATAACCGATGCCGGCGAGGGTATGTCCGGTGAGGATCTTGAAAACATCTATTCCAGCTACGAAACCTATGACTCCAAAAAAGACAGCAATATCAAGAAGCTCGGGCTTGAGCTTACTATCTGCAAGGGCATTCTTAACATGATGAACGGTGATATGCTGTATGAAAGTCTTGAGGATGTGGGAAGCTCGGCAAGCTTTTATTTTGACTGCTTCATCGCCGACTCCGATGCGCTCGTTGATACCGATATCATGGGGACATCAAGGGTGCTTGTCGCCAGCAGATCTCCCCATATGAGGAGACTCTGGGGAAAGCGTCTTAATGTATTCCGCACCATAGTGGATTATGCGGAGGAGGAATCCGAATTTTTAAGAAGGATAGAAGAGACGGAATATGACCATATATTTATCGAGGAGGAAATCTACGATCTGCTTAAGGATGTGATCCCCGAAAAATATTACGATACCACCTATGTTGTGACGGATCATGAGCACGGAGTGGGAGATTTCGGAAAGTGCAGGATCATAAGAAGACCGGTGCATGCGCTAAATCTCGGCGACATATTCTGTGACAGATGGAATGAAAGCGAATACGAGGTCGAAAATGAGGGAATGACATTTATCTTCAGGGGAGTCAAGGTCCTTGTGGTGGATGATAACAGGGTAAATCTTCAGGTAGCCCAGGCGATGCTGCAGAAATACGGACTGGTCGTTATTCCCGCCGACAGCGGTTTTGCCGCAATGCATATCGTAAATGAAGTGGAGATCGATATGATCCTGCTTGACCAGGTGATGCCCGGGATAGGCGGTGTGGAAACGCTTACGGAGTTAAGGCTAAATAAGCATTCAGCAAAGCTTCCCATAATATGTCTGACTGCGGACAACAGCGAATATCTGAAAGAGGATATGATAAATAAGGGCTTCACGGATCTTATCACAAAACCGATGAAGGAAAAGCAGCTTGAAAGCCTGCTTTTGGAGTACCTTCCGAAAAACAGGCTGAAATATATACCGAAGAGCGAGCTGGCACGCTTCCCCGCTGAGGGCGGAGGAGCTTCGATGGAAAGACCCCCGATGGGAGGAGGTCCGGCAGGAGGACCGCCAATGGGAGTACCGTCAATGGGAGGACCGCCGCCGGGAGGAGCTCCAATGGGAGGACCACCGCCGGGAGTACCGCCTGTAGGAGTACCGCCAGTGGGAGAATTTTTGCCGGGAGAACCGCAGCAAGACAGAGAGACGGCAGTTGATATCGATATGGAGACCGTTATCGCGATAATAGGCGGAGACAAAAACATCTATCATACCATCCTTAATGTGTATTACAAGGAGGGGCTTGAAAAGCTGGAGACTCTTCCAAAGGAGTTTTTCAGGGATAAGGATATAAAGCTTTTTGCAGTGGATGCCCACAGTGTAAAGGGGAGCAGCGCAAATATCGGCGCAAAGAAGCTTTCCGAAAAATTCAAGGCTCTTGAGATGGCGGGAAAATCCGGAGATGAGGCGTTTATCAGGGAAAATCTTGAACAGACATTAAATGAATTCGGACAGACACTGGATTATATAAAGGATTATCTTAAGAAAAACAATGCGTTTGAGGACAGATGACTGATGAGGTTAAATAAATATCTTTCCGCCGCAGGGGTCTGTTCAAGACGCGATGCAGATAAGGCGGCAAAAGAGGGCAGGATAACCGTAAACGGAAAGGAAGCTGTGCCGGGATGTGATATTGAGCCCGGAAAGGATGAGGTCAGGCTTGACGGGAAGCTGATAGATAAAATGCCGGACAGGATAGTCATAGCCTATAACAAGCCGGCAGGCGTTGTGTGCTCCACGGTATCGCAGGGCAGGGAAAGAAATGATATAATTACCGTACTCGGGCTTAAGGAAAGGGTTTATCCCATAGGGAGGCTTGATAAGGATTCCACGGGGCTCATCCTTCTTACAAATGACGGTGAGCTTACACAAAGAGCGCTGCGCGGGAAGAACGGACACGAAAAGGAATATATCGTAAAGGTTTCATCCGATTTTTCTTTATCGGAGCTTCGTGAAATAGAAAACGGCGGGATACCGATAGAGGAAAAGCGGAGTACAAGACCCTGCAGGGTGAAAAAGACGGGGAAGTGCGAGTATGATTTTATCCTGACGGAAGGCATGAACAGGCAGATAAGAAAGGTATGTGAATACTTCGGAAAAACCGTCGTATCATTAAACAGGATAAGATTTATGAATATCAGGCTTGATGACCTTAAGGTCGGGGAATACAGGATATTAAGCCCGGAGGAAGCGGATGGACTATAAAAAGGAGTACGGGGAACTAAAGAGTAAGATAAGATATCACATGGTGAAGTATTACGACGAGGATACACCGGAGATATCCGATGCCGAATACGACGCTCTGATGCTCAGGCTTAAAGAACTGGAAAAAGAGCATCCCGGGCTTGTAAGCGATGATTCACCCACAAGGATAATAGGCGGAAGCGCAAAAAGGACCGCGGGAGTAAATGTTGAGCATGATGTTCCGATGCTTTCCATTCAGGATGTCTTTTCAAAGGAAGAGGTGCTTGACTGGGTGCATGAAGTAAGGGGGCTCCATCCGGATGTTAAATTTGATGTGGAGCAGAAGATAGACGGACTTTCGATGAGCATACGGTATGAGGACGGCAGGCTTACGATGGCGGAGACAAGAGGGGACGGCTTTACCGGAGAGGATGTGACAGCAAATGCGCTTGTGATACCGGATGTCGTTAAAGAGCTTAAAGGGACAAAGGACTATCTTGAGGTACGCGGCGAAGTCTATATGAGCCATGAAAGCTTTGAAAGGGTCAATGAAAAGCAGGAGCTTGCGGGAAAGAAGCTTTTTGCCAATCCGAGAAACTGTGCAGCCGGAACCTTAAGACAGCTTGACTCGCAGATGGTAAAGGACAGGGGCCTTTCCATGATGATCTTTAATGTGCAGAAGGGAAGCCCGGATTATATGACCTCCCATACAGAGGCCCTAAATAAGCTTAAAGTAAAAGAGGGCATGAATACGGTGCCTTCAAAGCTCTGCACATCCGATGAAGAGATACTTGATGAGATCGAAAGGATCGGGGAATTAAGGGGACAGCTCCCCTACGACATAGACGGAGCGGTCATAAAGATAGACAGGATAGATTACAGGCGGGATTTCCCGGCGGGAAGCAAATACAGTGCGGGTCATATCGCCTACAAATACCCTCCCGAGGAAAAGGAGAGTGTGATAAGGCAGATAGAGCTTTCGGTCGGAATGACGGGAAGGATAAATCCCACGGCAGTATTTGATCCGGTAAGGCTTTGCGGAACAATGGTATCGAGAGCCACGCTGCATAATCAGGATTTTATCGATGAGCTGGGAATAGGGATAGGACAGACTGTCATCGTATATAAATCCGGAGAGATAATACCCAAGATAAAGGGGGTAAATAAGGATAAGGCACCGGCAGGAGGAGCGGTATTTAAGATCCCGGATACCTGTCCCGTATGCCACTTTAAGGTTGTAAGGCTTGAGGAAACCGCGGATATGAAGTGTACCAATCCCGAGTGTCCCGCAAAGATAAAAAAGAGAATAGTAAATTTCGTGGGCAGGGATGCCATGGACATAAAGGGCTTTGGACCGGAATACATAGGGACGCTCTGCGATCTCGGCTATATAAGGGATATCTCCGATATTTACAGGTTAAAGGACAAAAGAGATGAGCTTGTTGAAAAGGGTCTTATAGGAAAAGAAAAGAACACGGATAAGCTCTTGAAGGTGATAGAGGATTCAAAATCAAATGATCCGGAAAGGCTGCTTTCCGGACTTGCCATAGAAAATGTCGGAAAGAACACGGCCAGGACAATAATGAGGCATTTTAAGAGCTTTGACCTGCTGATGAATGCCGGCAAGGAGGAGCTTACGGCAGTTGACGATGTCGGGGAGATCACGGCGGCTTCCGTATATGATTTTTTCAGGAATGAGGGGATAATAAGGCTCATAAAGGACCTTAAGGATTTCGGACTTAAGATGGAGGTAAGCAGCGGGGAGGAGCAAAGTGACATATTTGCGGGAAGAACATATGTCATAACAGGGGATCTTACGCATTTTAAGAACAGGGATGAGCTTACGGCATATATAGAAAACAGGGGCGGCAGGGTGGCAGGAAGCGTATCAAAAAAAACATGGGCGCTTATAAATAATGATGCCGCTTCCGCCTCGGGAAAGAATAAAAAAGCAAAGGCTCTGGGGATAAATATAATAACCGAAGAAGAGCTGCTTTCGGAAGAAAAAGACTTATGAAGCTGAATATGTTTTTTCTGGATTGGATAGTGGTGCCGGTGTGGTGCTCCGTATTTGCGCTGGGCGGGGAAGCCGGAATGCTTATCATGGCTCCTGTCACACTGATCTTTGCTATTCTTAATCATATGTACGCAAAAAAGACCGTCAGACTCGTGCTGGTGGATGTGAACCTGATGCTTGCCACGATCGTGGGAATAGTCGCAAACACCATGCTTTTTCTGAGGTTTATATATGCGGACAAAAGCATCGTAAACGGAATGGTGGTGGAAATCTTTTCCGCTCTTTTCTACCTGACCTTTATTATGATAATATCTATGATAGTAAAGGAGACGGGACGGAGCAGGAGACGGAGGATCATAAATAAGCTTGCGTATGAGCCCGACGATGACGGGGACGAAGAGGATGAAGACGCAGATTATTATGACGATGACGACGATGATCTTTTCGATGATGAGCAGGAGAGTGTGGAAAAGAGGATGGCAGACCGCTTAAGGAGACAGGAAAGGGAGAAGGAAGAAGACGACGAAGAAGAAGATGATGATGAAACTGACGGCAAAAGCCGTGATAATAGCAGGAAACCCAAGTTCAAGGTTGTAAAAAAGAAGTGAAAACACAAAGGAGGAAAAAACAATGAGTGAGACAACAGCAGTAGTTATGGGAAATCAGGGAAATGAGCAGGCAGGGGCGCAGGGAGTGAACACATCGATCCCGGCGCAGATAAACGCAAATGTGGATACGAAGGATATCGAGCTTATGCTGCAGACCCTTGTCAAGACCAATAAAAAGCAGGTCAGATGGGCAAGAACCGCGGGTATATTTATGATACTGCTCTTTGTGGTCATCGGAGGAGCGCTGTTCATACTGATACCGCAGGTCACACATACACTTTCAAATATAAACGCGGCTGTACAGCAGGCAAACGATATTCTTGTACAGGCTGAGGATTCCTTAAAGGATATCAATGATATGAGCGCAAGCCTTACCACTACGAGCGACCAGTTAAGCACCATGATCTCACAGAATTCGGAGGCTCTTGCAAGCTCCATCTCACAGATCGAATCCATCGACTTTGAGGGATTAAATGCGGCAATAGCCGATCTTGAGACGACAGTAGGACCTCTTGCCAACTTTATGAGCAGGTTCAACAGGTGATATAAAACCGTAATATGATAAAAATACTAAGGGGTCCTGCAGGGGCAGGCAAAAGCCGCAGCCTCTACAGGACCGTTTTAAATCTATCCTCAAAAAATAAAGACAGAAACCATATCCTTTGCGTGCCCGAACAGTTTACTCTTTCCGCGATGAGGCTCATCATGGAAATGAGCGAAAACAAGGGGATGTTAAATATCGATGTCCTCAGCTTTAACAGGCTCTCCTACAGGATTTTTTCCGATACCGGCTCAGACAGGTTCAGGCTCCTTGACGATACCGCAAAAAATCTGATTATCAGGCATATAGCCAGCGAAAAAAGGGACGAGCTTACCGTGTTCGGACCGAATTTAAGGAAGCAGGGCTATATAAGCTGCGTAAAATCCGCATTGTCGGAGCTTATGCAGTACGGCTGCAGTGTATCGGATGTGGAGGATATGATCCGTGCCGCCGAAGAAAAAGAGCCCTATCTTGCCTGCAAGTTAAGAGATACCCGCATTATTTACGCCGAATTTTTAAAGAGACTCGGAAACGAATATGCCACCGTGGAGGACCTGTATAACAGGGCTGCCTTAAAAGCTCCGGAGGCCGGATTTTTAAGAAAGGCCGTGATATGCTTTGACGGCTTTACGGGTTTTACACCTGTCCAGTATGAGCTTATAAAAAGCCTGTATGAAATATCTGAGGATATCTATGTCACCGTGACAGATGACGGGAGCGGAAACCCTCTCTTTTCCCCCGGAAGCGGGACGATAGATAAGCTTGCAAAATTAAGCGGTGGCGATATTAGGGTCATTGACGTAAATGACCTTAATATAATGCGGCATATAAACGATCCCGTATTTACCTTTCTGGGAGAGAACATATTCAGGAGAAATAAGAGGAGCATAAGGCAGGAAGGCAGGATAAGGATAGTAAGGGCAAAGAATATAAGGGAAGAGACAAAGGCAGTCTTTACAAGGATACGGGAGCTTACGGCAAATGAGGGCCTAAGATATTCGGATATCGCCATCATCCTCGGGAATATGGGAGAATATACGGATATACTGAAAAAAGAGGCTATGCGCTGCAATGTGCCCTTATATGCGGATGAGGCAAGAGGGATCGAATTTGACCCCTTTGCGCAGCTTATAAGGGATGCGATCGCCTGTGTCAGGGAGGATATGACCTATGGCTCGGTCTTTAATTTTCTGCGCACATATCTTGCCGGACCTGACAGGCAGGATATCGATCTGGCGGAAAATTACATAAGGGCATTTAACATAAGGGGAATGAAAAAGTATTCCGCTCCGTTTAAATATTCCTATAAGGGTATCAGGGCGGAAGAGATCGAGGCGGCGGAGCTTGTAAGGAAGAGGGTATATGATCTTTTAAAGCCTCTTTACGATATCAGAAACGGTGCAACGGTAAGGGAGTATACCACGGCTTTATATGAGCTCGGGATAAAGCTTGGGATAGAGGAAAAAACGCGGGAACTGTCATACAGGTCTGAAGAAGCCGGCGACAGTGTAAGAAAGATGGAGTTTGACCAGGTCTACGGTCTTATAATGGAGCTTTATGACAGTCTGGTATCACTTATGGGTGATGAAAGGATGGATATAGAGGAATACTCAGGAATGATCGATGCGGGGCTGTCGGAGATAAGGGTAGGGACTCTGCCGCCGTCAAACGACTGTGTCATGGCGGGAGACCTTACGAGGAGCCGTTTTAACGATATAAAGGTCCTTTTTATAATGGGACTGTGTGAAGGCAATATCCCGGATCAGGGGTCAAACGGAGGGATCATCTCCGATATGGACAGGCAGTTTTTAAAAAAGGGAGATTTTGAGCTTGCGCCCACTGCCGAGGAAAAAACCGATACATCGAAGTTTTATTATTATATGAACATATTAAAGCCCGTGAAGGAGCTTATTTTATCATATCCCGAAAACGGGGAGGACGGCACGGTAAAAAGACCGTCGTTTTTCTTAAAGGAAACAAAGAAACTCTTCGAGGATATAAAAATCGAAGAAGGGCTCAACTCACAGAAGATTTTCGATGCTTCCGATGCGCTTATAAGCTTTTGTGAAAAAATAGGGGAAGAGGATGAAGCATATCTTCTTTTCAGGGCTCTGGGAGAAAATAGGGATACTCTGAATATAATAGATTCGCATTTTAAGACAGGGACAGATGTGCTTTCAAGGGAAGCGGCAAAGGCCTTATATGAAAATAAAGCAGGAGAGTCCGCGACAGAGCTTGAAAAATACGCGGCCTGCGCATATGCCCATTATCTTCAGTACGGACTCGGGTTAAGGGAAAGACTGGATTTTGAATTTGAAGCCCGGGATATAGGAACCTTTCTGCATGAGGTGCTTAAAAATTATTCCCTTGCCTTAAAGGATAACGGCCTTTCATTTGCCGGGGTGGACGATGCCTTGTCGGATAAGTACTTAAGCGAGGCACTTGAGGCTTCGGGGAATGAAAAGCTTTTAAGACTCTTTGAGAGCAGCGGAAGAAACGCCTATATGAAAAAGAGAGTCACTCGTATAGCAAAAAGGACGGTCGATACATTAAGATTTCAGATAAAGGAGGGCGCCTTTAAGCCGGCAGCCTTTGAAAAGAGCTTCAGCACTCACGGACTTAAGGGATTTATCGACAGGGTGGATAAGGCCGAGGACGGGCAGGAGATATATCTTGATATAATCGATTATAAATCCGGAAATAAGAGCTTTGACAGGGACAGGATCTATTACGGACTTGACCTCCAGCTCGTTATATATATGAATGCCGCAATGGAGGCTGAGATCGCATCAGATGGCATGGATAAGGATAAGGTCCATCCGGCGGGCTTTTTTTACTATCATATAGACGATCCGTTGGTGGACAGTGCAAAGGGGGCGGATGATGATGAGATATTATCAAAGCTTCACGGGGAGCTTAAGCTGAGGGGGATCGTAAACTCCGACAGAAGGGTATGGAAGCTTTTTGACAGAGGGATAGAAGAAAGGGGGAGATCTGCGGTCATACCCCTTGCAGTAAAAAAGGACGGGGAGCCGGATGCGTATTCCGTAACAGCCTCCGAGGAGGAGCTTAAAGAAATGATGTCGCATACCATGGAGCTTGCAGATAGCTTTAAGGAGGCGATAAAAGCCGGGGACATAAGGAAGGAGCCTTATGAGCTTGACGGCAAAACGGCCTGTGATCTCTGCGGTTATGTATCAATCTGTGATATGGGAAAAAGAAGGAAGTTAAAAAAGAACCGGTAATATGGAATTTACGGCGGAGCAGAAAAGAGTAATAGATATAAGGGATAAAAATGTCCTTGTTTCGGCAGCGGCAGGCTCGGGAAAGACTGCCGTTATCGTAGAGCGCGTCACGGGACTTGTGATAAAGGACGGCTTAAACATTTCCGAAATGCTCATCGTCACCTTTACCAAGGCAGCAGCAGAGGAGATGAGGGGCAGGATCAGGGATGCGTTTGAACTAAAGCTTGAAGGCACCGATACGGATGATCCTGCATATGCACATATTGAAAGGCAGCTTACGCTTATCTTTCAGGCACCGATAATGACGATAGACAGCTTCTGCCTTGAGCTGATAAGAAATAATTTTAATATCTGCGGGATCGATCCCTCATTTCGGGTGGCAGATGAAGGTGAGCTTAAGATGCTCAGAGCCGATGTGATGGATGAGCTTATGGACAGGCATTATGACGGTGAGGCGGAAGAGGACTTTTATTCGTTTCTTGAGAGATTTTCGGTAAAAAAATCTGATGAGGATGTTACGGGCTCGATAGAGCAGCTCTATGATTTTGCGGACAGCCGCCCCGACCCTGAGGGTTTTTTGGAAGGGATAACAGGGCAGTATCGGATAAATGATACAAATGACCTTGAAAAAAACAGTGTGATACTCTTTATGGAGGAGCTGGCAAAAAGTAAGCTCAAAGCGTGCATTAAGGCTCTTCAAAAGGCTATTGACACAGCCAGTGAGATATCGGGTCCTTCAGCATATATACCGGTGCTTGAAGACGATCTTTCGATGCTTACTGCGATAAAGGATGTGACGGGCTTTAGCGGGCTTAAAGAAAGCTTTAACTCCCTCAGCTTTAAGAAGCTTCCTTCAAAAAAGAATGAGGGTGAAGACCCGGCCTTAAGGGAAAAGGCAAAGAACTTAAGAAACAGCGTAAAAAAGAGTATAGATAACATTAATCAGAGGTATTTTTCGGCATCTGCAGATGAGATCGCAGAGGAATTCAGGCTTTCAGAGAAGGATGCAAAAATGCTTTCAATCCTTACTCTTGAATTTATGCGTGATTTTAAGGAGGCAAAAGCAAAAAAAGGGATAGTGGACTTTTCCGATATTGAACATATGGCTCTTGAAATATTAAAAAATGATGAGGTAAGGGAAAGATATACATCTCTTTTCAGGGAGATAATAATAGACGAGTATCAGGACAGCAACCGCATTCAGGAGGAGATATTCAAGAGCATATCAAACGGACGGGATTATTTCTGCGTGGGTGATGTAAAGCAGAGTATATACAGCTTCCGTGATGCCTGCCCGGAGCTTTTTACGGATAAATACGAAAGATACAGAACCGATACCGTAAATGAAGGGGAGCTTTTACTGCTTTCAAAAAATTTCAGAAGCAGGCAGTCGGTGCTTTCATCGGTAAACGGCGTTTTTAAGAATATAATGAGCAGGGATGCGGGCGGGGTTGAATATGATGAGGCCGCATATCTGAATTTCGGCGGGGTTTACACCCGGAATATCTCCGGTGATGAGACAGAGTATATTCTTGCGGGCTTGGGGAATGATGAGAATGTAAAGGACAATGAAGCCGAAGCTATAGCGGTGGCCGAAAGGATAAAGGAATTAGTCGGCAGCTGCGATATAGAGGATAAAAAAACGCACGCGATACGGAAGTGCGGATACGGGGATATCGTTATTTTAATGAGGGCATTAAAGGGCAGGGGAGAGGACTTTATGAACATACTCATGCAAAGAGGGATTCCTGCAAATGTGGATTCAAGGAGCGGATATCTTCTTTCGGATGAGATACGGGATGTGATAAATTTCTTAAGCTGTATAGATAACCCCATACAGGATATCCCTCTTGCGGGTACGTTATTAAGCCTTTTCGGAGGGCTTGACGAAAGTGAGCTTGCACTTATAAAGGCTTCATCGCCGGATGAAAATCTCTATTTTGCGCTAAAGCAGGCACTGACGGATAAAAATACGGGAGAAGAGCTTAAGGATAAGGCAGGGAGCTTTCTTTTAAAGCTTGAAGCATACAGGGATATGTCATCCTATATTTCCGTATATGAGCTTATCTCAAGGATAATAACGGATCATAAATACGATACCTGTGTAAGGGCGATGAGCGAGGGCAGTATGAGGCTTGATAACTTAAATATGCTGCTTTACAGGGCATCGGAATTTGAAAAGACTTCCTTTAAGGGGCTGTTCAGGTTCATCCGTTATATAGAATACATGAAAAAATACGAGGTGGATTTTTCGGGCGGAGCCATGGCAGAGGGAAGGGATGCGGTACGGATCATGAGCATCCATCACTCAAAGGGACTTGAATTTCCCGTGGTCTTTGTGTGCGGTATGCACAGACAGTTTAATAACAGCGATCTTAAGGGGAGGCTTCTTGTGGATGATAAGCTGGGCGCGGGAATGGACATAATAGATACCGGAAAGAGGACCAGACGCAGGACACTTATAAAAAATGTGATAGCAGACAGAAAGAGGCTGTCCGCCTTCGGCGAGGAGTTAAGAGTCCTCTATGTTGCCATGACAAGGGCGGAGCAGAAGCTTATCCTTACGGGGGTGACAAAAGGAGAGCCTCTTGGCGAAGATGAGGTAAGATGTGCCGCAAAGCTTCCGGCATCACCGGAGGAGGGATCTTCTTACGGAGCGCTGATCGATTATGCGCTTGATGCGGATGAAGGGCTTGATAAGATCATAAAAAGAAGATATGTCGATATCGGAAGCCTGATAATAAACGAGATAGGAGAGCAGGCGGATAAGAGCTTTGAAAAGGATGATTTTTTCCTGAAGGCATCATTGGTAAGTGAGGAAAGGACAGAGCAGTTAAGGAAGGTCATTACGGAAAAAACAAATGCAGAAAGCAGGAGATCCTCGCCGGATAAGCTTTCCGTGTCATTCCTTAAGCATGAAGCGATGGAGGAAAAGGGAGTTGAGATAGAAGCGCTGAATGAGGAAAGGGTATCTTATGTGCCGGGCTTTATATCGGGATCGGAATTTAACCCTAAAAGTCCGGTGAAGGGCGCAATAAGAGGAACGGCCTATCATACCGTATTTGAAAGGATCGATTTTATAAAAGCATCCTCAAAGGAGGGGGCAGGGGAATTTATAAAAGACCTTGTGCATACGGGAAGGCTTACCGGGGATGAGGCAAAAATGATCGCTCCGGAGGACATAGCCGCTTTTGTCAACAGTCCCCTTGGAAAAAGAATGTACGAAGCCGAAAAGAAGGGGAAGCTTTATAAGGAACAGCCCTTTGTGATACTCGTTCCGGCAAATGAGATAAACAGCAGTTACTCTCCCGATGAGACCGTCATGGTTCAGGGGATAATCGATGCCTACTTTGAAGAGGACGGAAGGATCATCATAACGGATTATAAAACGGACAGGGTAAAGACGGCAGATGAGCTTATAAACAGATATAAGGCGCAGCTTGACTACTACGCCAAAGCCATAAGGCAGCTTACGGAAAAGGAGGTAGCCGAAGAGATCCTGTATTCGGTTACCTTGGGCGAGATAATAAACATCTGATATGTCATAAATAAAAAAAGGAGGGGTAAAAAATGTATCTGTTTGCGACGATTCCGGCGATAATACTTTTTATCGTGATATGGAGTCTTGATAACACAGAAAAAGAGCCGGCGGGACTTTTGATAAAGCTTTTTCTGGGCGGGGCACTTACGGTCATAAGTGCAGTGCTTGCCGGCCTTTTGGGGGATAAGCTTCTCGGGCTTTTTTATAAAGGGACGAAGCCGCTTTTATTTATATTCATAGACAGCTTTATCTTTTCGGCACTTGTACAGGAGGCCGGCAAGTTTTTTGTGTTAAAGAGGATCACATGGAAAAACAGGGAATTTAATTATACCTTTGACGGGGTGGTATATGCGGTGTCGGTATCGCTGGGATATACGGTGCTTGAAAACATAGTATATGCAGTGGCCGGCGGTGGAGACGCATCCATTATGAGGGTGATCCTGTCCGCAACGGGTCACATTCTTTTTGCCGTATTTATGGGATATTTTTACGGACTTGCAAGATATACCGGGGGAGCCGGTGATATAAAGGCTGAAAGAAGATATATTGCGGAAGCGTTTTTCGTGCCTGTTTTCTTAAACGGTTTTTACATATTCTGTCTTAAATGTGATAACATCGTATTTACCGTACTTTTAGCCGTATATGAGGTTATCCTTTTGGTTGTGGGAGTATGGCGGTTTATAATGTTATCAAGGGAGGATATGATCATTCCGGGCATGGAATGGACGACTCTTAAAGAAGACGATAAGACATGGGAGGTGGGAGACGATGAAGGTAAAATGTGATTACTGCGGCCAGATGGTCGATGAAAACGAAAAGACCTGTCCCAACTGCGGAGGCCCCATGCCCGTATCAAACCGTGTGGCGGGATCCCAGCCGAAAACCATTGAAGAACTTAAAAAATGGTATACCGATCATCATCTGCCTCCTGAGGAGACTACAAGGTTTTTTATCGGAAAGGATATAAAGGAGCCCAAAGCCTTCGGAATATATAAAGACGGAGCCGGGGATTTTATAGTATACAAAAATAAGGCTGACGGAGAAAGGGTAGTACGCTATCAGGGTAAGGATGAGGGCTATGCGGTAAATGAGCTTTACCAGAGACTGAAATCCGAGATAGCCGATCAGAAAGCAAACAACGGAAAGGGTAAAAATAAGGGCGGCAAAAAAAATGAAAAATCGGGACCGCTTGACTGGATCATAGCCTTTTTTGTACTGCCTTTTGTAAGTCCCTTTTTTGCCGGGATCTATATAATAATCGGACTGGTGATCTTTGCGTTATTCGATCATTCACCGTCACGGGGGTATTATAATTATAAAGGTAACGACTATTATTATCAGGACTCAAGCTGGTATTATTACGATGCATCAAGCGATGCATGGTCTGTAGCGCCTAACGCGGATGAGCTTAACTCCGTGATAAATGACGATACATATAGTGATTATATGACCGATGACCATAGCGGAATGAGCTTTGAGGAAAGTAGCTGGTACGATTCCGGTACTTCGGATGACAGCTATGACTGGGACTCGGACAGCGATTGGGAAAGCTCAGACTGGGATTCGGGAGGCTCATGGGATTCGGGCAGCTCGGACTGGGATTCGGACTGGTAAGGGAGAATATTTTCGCATATCTCCCAAAGTTGTAGTACAATGGAATGAGTGTGGGATCAGATTATGAACATATCCCGAGGGTGTGATACAGTGGGTAGGAAGATTTTATATTTTATTCTGACGGTGGCTCTGTGTATTTTTGTATCGGGCTGCGGCAGCGGAAAAGAAACCTTAAATGATGGGGCGGCAGCGGGTGATGAAGATACGGAGGCCCGGACCGGAAAAAGCGATATCGTTATTACGGATGAGCAGGAAACGGATGTCATGACTGAACAGCCGGTAGTAGTGGCCGAGGTCAGCAATTACAGTGTGATGAAGTTTGCCGGAGCCTCAAGGGAGCTTTTTTTGGAGGAAGATATAAGCGCGCTTATTAAGCAGGCAAAGGCCGGACAGATAAAGGAAACTCCTGCGGATACGGAGGCTTCTATAGAAGCGGCAGAGACAGAGGATATAAAAGAAGAGCTTACCGGAGAGGAAAATACCGGTGAAGAGGAGACAGAAGAGACAGAAGGCGTGGAGCATAATGAGGCTGTGGAAGAGGAAACAACCGGAGAGACCGTAACGGCAGATACTCCCCAGCCGGCTACAGGCGGGGGCAGGGTAGTCTGCATAGATGCCGGACATCAGATAAAGCAGAATTCGGAAAAGGAGCCGATAGGACCGGGAGCTTCAGAAACCAAGATAAAGGTTTCAAGCGGCACCTCCGGTACCACAACGGGAGTACCGGAATACCAGCTGACGCTGGCGGTTGCCTTAAAGCTGCAGAGCGTTCTGGAAAGCAGAGGGTATAAGGTCATTATGTGCAGGAGCTCCCACGATGTGAATATAAGCAATGCGGAGAGAGCTTCGATAGCAAATAATGCCGGTGCGGGAGCTTTTATAAGGATACATGCGGACGGCGCAGCAAGCGCTTCGGCATCGGGAGCATCGACGCTTGCCCCTTCCGGTTCAAACCCGTACTGTGCTTCTATAGCATCAAGCAGCCAGAGTCTTGCAAATTCCGTGATCAATGCCTACTGTGCAAAGACCGGTATGAGGAACAGAGGGGTTCAGATCACGTACAGCATGACGGGCTTAAACTGGTCGCAGGTACCGGTGACCATCATAGAGATGGGCTTTATGACAAACCCCGGCGATGACCAGACGATGCAGACGGAGAGCTTTCAGCAGGCAGCAGCCGAAGGCATGGCAGACGGCATAGATGCATTTTTCGGACAGTAATATATACAGTGAAAATACTTAAGTATAAGGAGAGACATATGGAAGATGTGATAATCATCGGAGCGGGAGTGACCGGTGCGGCTGTGGCAAGAGAGCTTTCAAAAAGGGAGCTTAAGGTTCTTGTGATCGAGAAAAACAGTGATGTATGCGAAGGCACCTCAAAGGCAAATTCGGGTATAGCACACGGCGGATACGATGCCCTTCCGGGGACCTTAAAGGCAAGGTTCAATATAAGAGGAAGCCTTCTGTTAAAGCAGCTTTCAAAGGATCTCGATTTTGCCTATAAGCAAAACGGGTCGCTCGTGCTGTGTCCCGAAGGCGGGGACAGGTCCATGCTTGAAGTCCTTTATAAAAGAGGTGAAAAAAACGGGGTAAAGGGTCTTGAGATCATAGATAAGGACCGCTTAAAGGAGCTTGAACCGAATGTGAATGACAGGATGACCGGGGCCTTATATGTACCGACCGGAGCTATAATGTGTCCGTTTTCGTTTAATATCGCCCTTGCGGAAAACGCCTCTGTAAACGGTGTCAGGTTCAGGCTGTCTACCGAAGTAAAGGAGATAGTAAAGGAGGCGGACGGGAATTTCAGGGTGATCACGGATAAAGGTGATTTCCTGTCAAAGCTCGTTGTGAATGCCGCCGGGGTATACGCGGATAAATTCCATAATATGGTCTGTCCCGATAAGATAAGGATAGATGCGGTAAAGGGAGAGTACTGTCTTTTCGATAAGGCAGTGGGAGACCTTGTAAGCCATACTCTTTTTACACTTCCCACACAAAAGGGCAAAGGAGTGCTCGTAACACCTACCGTACACGGGAATCTGCTTGTGGGACCCACGGCCGAGACGGTTGAGGATAAGGAGGCGGTAAATACCACCATGGAGGGTCTTGCGCAGGTGCTTGATAAGGGAGCCTTAAGCGTGGAGAGTCTGCCGGCAAGAAAGGTTATAACCTCCTTTGCGGGTTTAAGGGCACATGAAGCCGGCGGAGATTTCATTGTCGGTGAAAATAAGGATGTAAAGGGCTTTATAGACGCGGCAGGCATCGAATCACCGGGGCTTACCGCCGCGATAGCCATCGGGGAATATGTAGCGGAGGTGATAAACGGCATATTGCCGTCCGGAAAGAAAGCTGATTTTATCGCAACAAGGAAAGGCATCCCGTCCCTTGCTCTTGCGGATGATGAGGAAAGGCAGCAGCTCATAAAAAAGGACCCGGCTTATGCGAATGTTATCTGCCGCTGCGAGCTCGTATCGGAGGCGGAGATCGTGCAGGCTATAAACAGACCCTTAGGCGCCACTACCCTTGACGGCGTAAAGAGAAGGGTAAGGGCAGGAATGGGAAGATGCCAGGCGGGTTTCTGCTCACCTAAGGTGGTGGAGATACTTTCAAGAGAGCTTGGCAGAGACGCTATGGAGATCACAAAGGCCGGCGAAGGCTCGGACATATTAAAGGGGATAAACAAACATGAAGCATGAATATGATATAGCGGTAATAGGCGGAGGTCCCGCGGGACTTGCGGCAGCGGAGGCGGCATATAAGGCGGGAGTAAAAAAAATACTGATCCTTGAGAGGGATTTCAGGCTCGGGGGCATATTAAACCAGTGCATACATAACGGATTCGGACTGCACACCTTCAGGGAGGAGCTTACCGGACCCGAATATGCCGGCAGATACATAGAAAAGATAAAGGCAACTGAAGTCAGATATATGCTGGATACGATGGTGACGGACTTAAAGCATGAAAAAGACGGCACCAAGACGATCACCGCAATGAATAAGGAAGAGGGCATAATAACGATAAGCTCAAAGGCGGTGGTGCTTGCCATGGGCTGCAGGGAAAGAGCCAGAGGTGCAATGAATACCCCGGGATACCGCGGAGCCGGTATATATTCGGCGGGAACAGCACAGCTCTATGTAAATATCCACGGGCAGATGCCGGGCAGAAGCGTTGTGATAGTAGGCTCAGGTGATATCGGTCTTATCATGGCACGGCGTATGACCTTAGAGGGTGCAAGGGTAAAGATGGTAGTGGAGATAATGCCTCATTCGGGAGGCTTAAAAAGGAATATCGTCCAGTGCTTAAGGGATTACGACATACCTCTTAAGCTGGGGCATACGGTGATCGATATTAAGGGAAAAAAGAGAGTCGAAGGCGTGACGGTGGCCGCGGTAGATGAAAACCTTAAGCCGGTACCGGGCACGGAGGAATTTGTGGAGTGTGATACAGTACTTTATTCGGTAGGTCTTATTCCCGAAAACGAGATCACTCAGAAAATGGGCGTTACCCTTAATGAAAGGACAAACGCGCCGGAGGTGACAAAGGCTCTTGAGATAGAGGGTACGGGGGTATTTGCCTGCGGAAATGCCCTGCATGTCCACGATATCGTGGATCATGTAACCGAAGAGGCGGTAAATGCCGGAAATAACGCAGCCTCATATGTGCTCGAAGGAAGGGTTAAAGATGACGCAAAGGGCTTTGTTGACAGTGCTGAAAAAAATGTTTATAAGCCGGGGGTTGACGAGGATAAGATGACCTGCACACGCTGTCCGAACGGCTGTATGCTTACCGTTTTAAAGAATGAGGACGGGGAGATAACCGTCACCGGAAATCTCTGTCCGAAGGGTGAAGCATATGCAAAGCAGGAATATACGGCTCCCGAAAGATGCCTTACAAGTACTGTCCGCATGGGCGGGATTAAATACAGATCCCTTCCGGTAAAGACATCAAAGGATATACCCAAGGAAAAGCTCAGGGCTTGTGTCGAGGCATTAAAGGACGTGGAGGTTTTCGCACCTGTAAGGATCGGTGATGTGATAGTAAAAAACGTGGCAGGTACAGGCGTTGACATCATTGCCACAGGGAGTATTGAGTGAATGTTTGACCCGGATATCAGATGCCCGGTGCTGGGGGTTCGTTATAATGCAGGTGAGCTTAAGGAAGCGGTCTCATATGTGCTTTCAGACATTGAAAGCCTTAAAGGAGGCTATATCTGCTTTTCAAATGTTCACACCACCATGACCGCATATAAAAACGAAGCTTACAAAAGGGTCTTAAATGAAGCGGAGCTTACTTTTCCCGACGGACATCCGATCGCAAAAGAGCAGATGCGCAAAGGCTGCAGGGAAGCGGGCAGGATAGCGGGACCGGATTTTATGGAAGAGGTATTTAAAAGGACCGCGGACGGGAGTGTTTCGCATTTTTTCTACGGTTCAACCGATGAGACCTTAAATGCCCTGCTTAAAAGACTTAAGGAAAAATATCCGGGGATAAAGATAGCCGGCTGTTTTTCACCGCCCTTTGTAAAGGAGCTGTCCGATGAAGAGTTAAATAAGGATATCGATATGATAAATGAAGCAAAAGCGGATCTTATCTGGGTAGGACTCGGCGCCCCGAAGCAGGAATTTTTTATGAACAGGGCAAAAGGCAGAGTCTTTGGAGTTATGCTCGGTGTGGGAGCGGGCTTTTCGTTTCACGCGGGGACGGTTAAAAGGGCACCGGAGCTATTTCAAAGGATGGGTCTTGAATGGCTTTACAGGCTATGTCAGGACCCCAAAAGGCTTTTTAAGAGATATCTTATCACCAATACAGCATTTTTATGGCATACAAGGGTGCTTAACAGGAGAGGAGGAAGGTATGGCTAAATATGTGATGGCATTGGATCAGGGGACCACAAGCTCACGCTGTATCATTTTTGATAAAAAGGGCATGGTGGTTTCAATGGCTCAGAAGGAATTTGACCAGTATTATCCGCAGCCCGGCTGGGTTGAACATAATCCAATGGAGATCTGGTCCTCACAGCTTTCGGTAGCGACTGAGGCTATGGCGGTGGTCGGCGCAAAAAGCGAGGACATCGCGGGTATCGGTATAACAAACCAGAGAGAGACGACGATAGTATGGGATAAGAAAACGGGTGAGCCTGTTTTTAATGCGATAGTCTGGCAGTGCCGCAGGACGGCGCCGATCATAGATAAGATCATTGCAGACGGTCACAGTGAGAGCATAAAGGCAAAGACGGGACTTGTCCCCGATGCCTATTTCAGCGCAAGCAAGATAAAGTGGATACTTGATAATGTGGAGGGGGCAGGGAAGAGAGCCGAAAACGGGGAGCTGATCTTCGGAACCGTGGACACATGGCTTATATGGAAGCTTACAAAGGGCCGTGTACATGTGACGGATTATACGAATGCCTCGAGGACAATGCTTTACGACATACATAAGCTGGAGTGGGATGATGAGCTTTTGGAGCTCTTTAATATCCCGTCCTCCATGCTTCCGCAGGTGCTTCCTTCAAGCTGTGTATACGGTTATACGGATGAAAGTGTTTTCGGAGGAAGGATTCCGATAGCGGGCGCGGCGGGCGACCAGCAGGCAGCCCTTTTCGGACAGTGCTGTTTTGAAAAAGGCGAGGTGAAGAACACCTACGGAACGGGAAGCTTTATCCTTATGAATACCGGAAAGGATATAGTGGAATCAAAGAACGGGCTTGTTACGACCATTGCGGCAGGAGCAGATAAAAAGCCGGATTATGCCCTTGAAGGCAGCGTGTTTGTGGCAGGGGCAGCCATCCAGTGGCTGAGGGACAGCATGAGGATGGTAAAGAACGCGGCACAGTCGGAGGAATATGCAGACGAGGTAAGAGATTCCAACGGAGTCTATATCGTACCTTCGTTTACCGGAATGGGAGCACCCTACTGGAATCAGTATGCAAAGGGAAGTATATTCGGCGTGACAAGGGGCTGCAGGAAGGAGCATTTCATACGGGCGACCCTTGAATCGATCGCATATCAGTCATATGATGTGTTTCATGCGATGGAGGAGGATGCCGGGGTTGATATAAGGGAGCTTAAGGTGGACGGCGGTGCCAGCGCCAATAATTTTCTTATGAAGTTTCAGGCAAATATCAGTGATTGTACGGTAAGGCGTCCGAAATGCATAGAGACCACCGCTCTCGGAGCGGCTTATCTGGCAGGACTGGCTACCGGTTATTATAAGGACAGGGATGAGATAAAGCAGAACTGGCAGCAGGGCAGGGAATTTAAGCCCGATATGAAGGAGGAGGAAAGAAATTCTTACTTAAAGGGCTGGAAAAGAGCCGTTAAAGCCGCTATCTGCTGGGCTGATCTTGAAAAAAAGGAGGACATTTAATTGAAGGAATCACTTAAGAAAAACGGGAAGGGCATAATACTGATGATGATATCGGCATTCAGCCTTTCGGTGGGACAGCTTCTATGGAAAATGGCGGATTTGGGCTCAATGATGCAGGATGCGGGAAGCCTTTCGGGGATGATCGCCATATTTCTTAAGATACTGCCCGGGTTTGTAATCTATGCGATAGGTGCTCTTGTAATGACCATAGCCTTAGGCTACGGTGAGCTCTCCGTACTGCAGCCCGTTAATTCAATGAGCTATGTATTTGCCCTGATCTTATCATCGATCTTTCTGACCGAGCCGATCACTCCGCTTATGGTGGTTGGGATCGTTATTATAATCGTGGGAGTTATTCTGATGGGAGGGAGCAGCAAATGAACGTGGTGATCTCTGTACTTTCATGTACCTGTATAGCTTCATTTGCAAGCTATTTCCTTAAAAAATCGTCATCGACCGACAATAAGCTAAAGATCCTCCTTTCACCGTGGTTTTATCTCGGGGGTATATTGTATGTTATCTCGGCCTGTATAAATATCTATCTTCTGCAGCTCGTACCCTATGCGGTGGCAATGCCTCTGGGGTCGTTGACCTATGTATGGACGATGTTTGTATCCAACAGGCTTTTGGGGGAGGCCATCACAAAGAAAAAAATAATCGGTATGCTCGTGATATTTGCGGGTGTCGTCTGTGTGGCGGCAGGACACTGATATGGAAATACCGGCAGGATTTTTATCCGAAATGGAAAAAAGCCTCGGGGAGGAATACGGGGCTTTTTTAAAAAGTCTTGGGGATGAAGAGGTCAAGGCTTTAAGGATAAACCCCTTAAAGGGCTTTAAGGGGTTTGATGAGGAGCTTATAAAAAAGTGGTGCTTAGAGCCTGTTTCATGGGAAGAAAACGGCTTTTTTTACAGGGCAGGACAATGTGAAATGCAGCCCGGAAAGCATCCGCTGCATGAGGCAGGGGCTTATTATATCCAGGAGCCCAGTGCCATGTATCCGGTAAGCCTTCTTGAGCCGAAGGAAAAGGAAAAAGTACTTGATCTCTGCGCGGCACCGGGAGGGAAAAGCACACAGATAGCCTTACATATGAAAAATACCGGACTGCTTATTAGCAATGAGATCGTCTTGCAAAGAGCACTGGTCCTTTCGCAGAATATTGAGAGGATGGGTGTTAAAAATGCCGTGGTGACATCAATGGAGCCTGAGAGACTGGCTTCATTTTTCAGCGCCTTTTTTGATAAGGTGCTTGTGGATGCGCCGTGCTCCGGAGAAGGTATGATGAGAAGGGGAGATGCCGCAAGGGAAAACTGGAGCATGGAAAATGTAAATATGTGCGCAGCCCGTCAGCACGATATATTAAATGAGGCGGCAAAATGCTTAAAGCCCGGAGGGAGGCTCGTATACTCCACCTGTACCTTTTCGGAGGAGGAGGATGAAAAAAACGTCGAAAGATTTTTGGGAGAACACGCGGACTATGAGCTTTTAAGCCGGGAAAAGCTCTATCCTCACAAGATCCGCGGCGAAGGGCATTTTGCGGCTGTATTTTTAAGAAAAGGAAGCAGCGGGGAAGGCAGCATATCTGCCTTTAATAACGCAGGGAAAAGCCCGAAAAACAGCAGGGGAAAAGGGAAAGGGGCAGAAAACGGCAGTGAAGCTTACATAAAGCTTGCAACCGGCTTCTTAAAAGACTTCCTGTCAGATAAGGCGGATATCTCCTTTTCACCTGAAAGGATGGGTGAGTTTAAGGAAAGTGTTTATCTCTATCCTGAAGGGATGCCCGATATAAGGGGAATGAAGGTAATAAGACCGGGATTAAGACTGGGAACGGTAAAAAAAGGAAGGTTTGAACCGGATCACTGCCTTGCCATGTCCTTAAAACCCGGGGATGTAAAAAAAAGCTATAACATCAGCTCAAAAAGTCCGGCCGCTGCGGATTATCTTAAGGGAATGACGATAAACCTTACAGCAGATGAGGACAAAGCCGGTCCCGACGGGTGGTATCTTATCACAGTGGATAATATCAGTATCGGATTGGGTAAAAAGACCGGAGGGATCATAAAAAACCACTATCCGAAGGGATTGAGGAGGTAATACCTTTTTAGCGGCTGCAGGGAGGATGCAATGATCGAAGAAATCAGAAAGGAATTATACGGATTGCGGGATGAGGAATATGCCGGATTTCAGGCAAAGCTTATCCCGACATACGATAAGGAGAGGGTTATCGGAGTCAGAACGCCTATGCTTCGTAAATATGCAAAGGAGCTTGTAAAGCGGGATGACATACGGGATTTTTTAACGGACCTTCCGCACGGGTTCTTTGATGAAAACCAGCTTCATGCCTTTGTGGTCTCCGAAATAAAGGATTATGAAAAATGTATGGAGGAGACAGAGAGGTTTTTGCCGTATGTGGATAACTGGGCAACCTGCGATCAGATGTCCCCGAAGGTCTTTAAAAAGCATAAGGCTGAGCTCATCCAAAAGATAAGGGAATGGATATCATCCGGCAGGACCTATACAGTAAGGTTCGGTACCGGCATGCTGATGCAGCATTTTCTGGATGAGGATTTTGATATCTCATACCCGGCACTGGTCGCAGCCATAAGCTCAGATGAATACTATGTGAATATGATGAAGGCATGGTATTTTGCAACGGCGCTTGCAAAGCAGTATGATGAAGTTATCCCGTTTATTGAAGAAAAAAAGCTTGATACATGGACTCATAACAAGGCGATACAGAAATCGGTGGAAAGCTTCCGTATAAGCGGGGAGAAGAAGGAATACCTAAAGAGTCTGAAGGTAAAAAGGGCATAAACACGGTGATTATTGACATCCGGCTTTATTAGCGGTAATTTTATTAAAAATATCATTTATTATTTAAGGGGTGACCGATATGTATATAAACAGATCAGAATTAAAGATAAACGCGAAAAGGACAATGCACGGAGGCTATTG
>JAGBOJ010000002.1 GCA_017633935.1 Lachnospiraceae bacterium
AAAAAATATCGAGACAAACGAGAGCACGATGTAAAAGCATACCGCAAGGGCAGGCGAGAGAATTAGTGTGCTCACCGGAAGAGGCATTATCATAATGAGGATACCCAAAACGAGCGATATGCACGCAGAAGTCCTGTTTATAAGTTTTCTGCCTGCCTTTGTGAGAAGTATACCGATCCAGAAGGAAAGAAGGCAGGTGATGATATTTATATTGTCTGATATTATGATCCGTGCGTTATACGCAGCAAGGGCAGGGATCAGCCGCCTTCCGGTATTTAACGCAAAAAGAAGAACGATAACTGCAGTAAAGACGGCGGGAAGCTTATTTGCACCCCACTGCAGAAGAGGGTACAGGACATACAGCATTATTATCGCACCTAAACACCACTCGCCTATGGTGTAATAATTTAAGCCCCTGTAGAGAAAATAGCCGTCCACACCGAACAGGGTCAGCAGAAGATTTTTATAGGGACCTCCCCAGTTCCAGAGAAAGTCAAAGGATATCACATACATAAGATAGCAGGCTGACCACCCGATATAGAACATAGGATAGATGGAAAGAAAGCGTTTTTTGTAAAAATCAAGAACGCCACCCTTTCCGGTAAAGCCCCTTAAGCGGTCACCCCAGTTGTAATAAAGAGAGGCTCCGGAAAGCATAAAAAAAAGCGAGACAAACAGCGCACCCCATGTGCCGTTTGCATGCATCATAAAATCTATGTGGCTTCCTAAAACACCGTACTGTGTAAAGGCATAGCTGTAGTGGAAAAGGACTATCGCCAGCGTGGATATCGCGCGTATTAAGTCAAATTCGTTTCGTCTTTCTTTCATAAATAAGATACTACCCCAATTTACCTTATAATGCAATGCTTGCCGCTATGGATTTATCGCGCGGAAAGTGGTAGAATTACAGGGTATGCTTTTATGGGTTTCAGGATCTGTCCATGAATATTAAAAGTGATCTGTGAGCAGCTCCTTAAAAATACAAGGATGGCGGATATGAGTTACAACAATGTAAGGCAAAAGGTTCTTATTACCGATGATTCGGATATAAACAGGATGATCCTCAAAAACATACTCGAGGAGGAGTATGACGTCCTCGAGGCTGAGGACGGTGTTAAGGCTCTTGAGGTCATAAACGAGCATAAGGGAATGATAGACCTCGTGCTCTTAGACTGTGTGATGCCAAATAAGGACGGCTTCCAGACCTTATCCGAGATGAACAGGCTCTGGTGGCAGGAGGACATACCCGTGATAATGATCTCTGCCGAAAACGATCAGGCCTTTATAGTCCGTGCCTATAAGCTCGGAGCGGCAGACTATATCACCCGCCCCTTTAACGCTATCATAGTAAAGCACCGCGTCGACAGCATTATGCGAATGCATATGAAGGAGCAGCAGTTTGCGGATATCGCAGCCTCACAGATAATAGACAAGCATCAGAATAACAGTATGATGATACATATCCTGGGAGGTATAGTCGAGTTCAGGAACGGTGAAAGCGGCCTGCACATCATGCATGTCGAGGCGCTCACCAGTATGTTTATGAGGGAGCTCATCAACATATCCGACATATACAGGTTTACCCCCGAGGAGATGTCAATGATCCCGACGGCGGCAGCCCTGCATGATATAGGCAAGATATCGGTCCCCTATAATATCCTTAATAAACCCGGAAGGCTTACGGATGAAGAATTTGAGATCATGAAAAAGCATACGGTGGCAGGCTTTGATATGCTGACATCCATTGAGGCCTACAGGGACGATCCGCTCATAATACTTGCAGGTCAGGTGTGCAGATGGCATCACGAGAGGTATGACGGCTCGGGGTATCCCGACGGCATAAAGGGAGAGGCTATACCGATAGCGGCACAGCTCGTCTCCATAGCCGATGTATATGACGCTCTTACAAGCAAAAGGTGCTATAAAGATGCATATTCCCATGAGGATGCCGTAAGGATGATACTCAACGGAGAGTGCGGGCAGTTTAATCCTATTCTGATCAAGTGTCTTGAAAACCTTGCGGACACGATCCCGGAAAGGCTCGCAAAAGCCTGGTCCTCGGATGCGTTGTTTAAGGAGGATATGCACAGGATAATAGAAAATACGCTGAGACCCTCAACAAACCTGTCTTAAAAGCTGTGCGGACCATAAAAGCGTTTACCAAATGACAGAGGTGGATATATGTTTAATAACGACAAAAAGACCATCGGTGTTTTTATAAACAGAGCTGAGCTTGCGCAGCAGCATCTGCTGTGCAAATCAATGATAAACGAAAACAGTGACGGGCAATACAATATCTTATTTTTTTCCTCCTATGAGGTGCTTGAAAAAAGGAGCTCCTCCGAAGTCAGGGAAACGGTAATGATCGATTTTGCGCCGCTTGAAAATATAGATGTGGTGGTGATAGCCATCGGTACCTTTGCGGAAGCCGCAAGGATGAGTATCATTTCGGCACTTCAGGAAAAATACAAGGGTCCCGTGATATCGTTAAAGGAAAAATCGGGAGGCTTCTACGGCATATTATCGGGAGAAGACAGGGGAGCAGGAACTCTGGTGCGCCATCTCTACTCGGTTCATAACGCCGGAAGGATATGCTTTTTTGAGGATAACAGCGCCTTCAGGGAAAACCTAAGACGAGAGACATATTACCTTGATTCAATGGAGGACTGCGGCCTTCCCGTGGAGGAAAGCTTCATTTTCCGTTCGGATGCGGGAGCGGACAGAGGGGAGCAGGCTTACGAATATTTCTTTAATACCTTAAAGGAACGCCCCGATGCCGTTATATGCGCAGACGACAATCTGGCAAGAGAGCTCACAAACGCCGTCATAGAGCACGGCTTCAGCGTGCCGGGGGATGTGATGGTATGCGGATTCAACGACAGCTACGAGTCAAGGGAATTTGTTCCGAGGATCACGACGGTGGCAGATGATATAAAAGAGATCGCTCACGAGACCATGAAGATGGCAGGTGACCTCATTTCGGGAAAACCGAGAGGAAAGAAGGTCATAGTCCCGGCTCAGATGCATTACCGCGAAAGCTGCGGCTGTGAGGTGGCAGATTATAAGGATATAGAGGATTATACCAGAAATCATTACCATATTCTCGACACCATAGAGGAAAGCCATGTGCGTCAGAGCTTTTTTTCCATCTCGATAGACGGCTGCGAAAGTCTTGATGCCATCAAATCCACCATTAGTGAGAATATGCATCTTTTGGGAAATGTGGATGAATTTTATCTCTGCCTGCTGGGACAGAGGGACGGGGATCTAAGATATTTCGATACGGGATTGTCCGATGAGTGTACTCTGGAGCTGGCTTTTAAGAACGGGAAAAAGCTTGAGAGCGAAAGCTTTGATTTTTCAAGGAAGGAGCTTGTTCCGGAAAGATTCTCGGACGGAAAGCCCGGCATCTACTATCTGAGTCTTCTGCATAACAGGGATAAGATATTCGGATTCACCGCCCTTAATTTTCTGGAAACGACGGACAGGCTCGACTTTTTTCACAGTGACTGGAATATGACGGTCGGGCTTGCGATAAATGAATTTTATTCGGATATGCATCTTAAGGCGCTGTTAAAGAAAAACGAGGAAAACAGCATCACGGACTTTATGACCGGACTTCCGAACAGAAGAGGTCTTGATAAGTACATAGAAGAGCACTGGGAGGAATGGAAGGACGGAAGCTATGAAGTTGTGTTCATGACCGTGGATCTTGACGGGCTTAAGTATATAAACGATAACTTCGGGCATAAGGACGGAGACTGGGCCATAAGCGCCATAGCGGACATAATAAGGGAAGAGGCCGGCAAGGAGGCGATAGCGGCGCGTACCGGAGGAGATGAGTTCCTGATGGTGCTTACCGGCAATGAGGAAACGGCTGAAAATGTCAGAGACAGGATCACAGAAAGGGTCGCCTTGTTAAACGATACAGCCGGAAAGGATTATCCGATGGGCGCCTCCGCGGGATTTTACTGCACACGCATCACGGATGAGTTGTCCTATGAAGAATGCCTTAAAAAAAGTGACGACGAAATGTACAGGATTAAGGAAAAGCACAGAAAAAGCAGGGATTACAAGGGTCGTTGACTTTTAAGCGTTTTAAGATTATTATTTACTTTGTTTTTTACTATGGAGGATGATATGCATACAAAAGTCTTTCAGCTGTTGGTAGATAATACATCAGGTGTACTGAGCCGGATATCCGGGCTGTTTTCAAGACGCGGATATAATATCGAGAGCATCACTGCCGGAAAGACATCCGATCCCCGGTATACGAGGATCACGATAGTGGCATCGGGTGATGATGAGGTATTGGAGCAGATAGAAAAGCAGGTAAGAAAGCTTACCGATGTGCGGAGCATAAAGGAGCTTGAGCCCCAGAAGTCCGTCTACAGGGAGCTTTGCATGATAAAGGTGGAGGCTGATGCCGAGACAAGGCAGAAGATAGTTTCGATCACCGATATATTCAGGGCAAAGATCGTGGATGTGGATGTGGATTCGATAATGGTTGAGGTTACCGGGACGCAGAGCAAGATTGACGCGTTCATAAATCTGGTGAAGGATTACAATATACTCGAGATAGCCCGCACGGGAATAGCGGGGCTTGTAAGAGGCAAGGACGAGGTGGTGTACCTGCCTTAGGAGCTGTTCATGATCAGATCCTTGGCTTATGTGGATATCCGCTTAAAGGAGAGAAAGCAGAAATATATCTGCTTTAAGGACGGCAGCGGTTATTATATCAATATTTATCAAATGAACGAAAGGAAAAAAAGATGGAATTAAACGACAAGAACCCCATTTATTATCAGAATGACTGCAATTTATCACTGCTTGACGGCAAGACGATAGCCATAATCGGTTACGGAAGCCAGGGACATGCACAGGCTCTTAACCTTAAGGATTCGGGCTGCAATGTTATAATCGGTCTCTATGAGGGCTCAAAATCATGGGCAAAGGCCGAGGAGCAGGGCTTTAAGGTTTATACCGCGGCAGAGGCTTCAAAGCTTGCCGACATCATAATGATACTAATAAATGATGAAAAGCAGGCAAAGCTCTACAAAGAGTCCATCGAGCCCAATCTTGAGGCAGGAAACATGCTTATGTTCTCACACGGCTTTAATATCCATTTCAAGCTCATCGTTCCTCCCAAAAACGTGGACGTTACGATGATCGCTCCCAAGGCTCCCGGACATACGGTACGTTCGGAGTATCAGGCGGGAAAGGGCACGCCCTGTCTTATAGCGGTAGAGCAGGATTATTCCGGAAAGGCAAAGGATATCGCCCTTGCCTATGCTCTTGGAATAGGCGGAGCAAGAGCAGGTGTGCTTGAGACGAATTTCCGCACGGAGACCGAGACTGACCTGTTCGGCGAGCAGGCTGTACTTTGCGGAGGCGTATGCGCGCTTATGCAGGCAGGCTTTGAGACTCTGGTAGAGGCAGGATATGATCCGAGGAACGCATACTTTGAGTGCATCCACGAGATGAAGCTCATCGTAGACCTTATCTATCAGTCGGGATTTGCCGGAATGAGATATTCCATCTCAAATACCGCAGAGTACGGTGACTATGTCACAGGTCCCAAGATCATTACGGAAGAGACCAAAAAGACCATGAAAAAGATATTAAAGGATATCCAGGACGGAACCTTTGCAAAGGACTTCCTGCTTGATATGTCCGATGCCGGCGGACAGGTTCACTTCAATGCGCTTCGCCAGAGGGCGGCAGAGCATCCGGCTGAAAAATACGGTGCAGAGATAAGAAAGCTTTACAGCTGGTCGGATGAGGACAAGCTCATCAATAACTGATATAAGCAGATGATCGATACCACGACTCCGAAGCCATTCGGGGTCGTGGTTTGTAGAGATAATGAGCCGGGTGAAAATATGCGTGCCTGCACGCAGATATTTTCATTCGGCGAATATCCATCATCGAACAGCGTAAGCTGTGAGAGGTGGATATCATTATCGTAGCGAGTGGGGGGCATCCCCCTGCTTGATTGAAAGGAAAATAACCATGTCAATGACCATGACCCAGAAAATACTGGCCGCTCATGCCGGCCTTGATGAAGTGGAGGCAGGGCAGCTCATAGAAGCAGACCTTGACCTTGTGCTCGGAAATGATATTACCACACCTGTTGCCATCGATGTGATGAAGGGCTTTAAAAGTGACCGTGTTTTCGATAAGGATAAGATAGCCATGGTCATGGATCATTTTATCCCGAATAAAGACATCAAATCGGCTGAAAACTGCAAGTGCTGCCGTGAATTTGCCGTTTCCCACGATATAACGCATTATTACGATGTGGGAAGCATGGGAATAGAGCACGCGCTGCTGCCGGAAAACGGCCTCACGGTTGCCGGAGACTGTATCATAGGCGCGGATTCCCACACCTGTACATACGGTGCTCTGGGAGCTTTTTCGACAGGAGTAGGGTCTACCGATATGGCTGCGGGTATGGCTACCGGAAAAGCGTGGTTTAAGGTGCCTGCCGCCATCAGATTCAATATCACCGGCAAGCCGTCAAAATGGGTATCGGGAAAGGATGTCATTCTTCATATCATAGGCATGATAGGCGTGGACGGGGCGCTTTACAAATCGATGGAATTTACCGGTGACGGGATAAGGAATCTTTCGATGGACGACCGCTTCACGATCGCAAATATGGCTATTGAGGCGGGCGGAAAGAACGGGATCTTCCCGGTGGACGACCTTGCCGAAAGCTATATAAAGGAACATTCAAAAAGGGAATATAAGAAGTATGAGGCAGACAGTGACGCCAAATACGATGAAGAATATACAATAGATTTAAGCACATTAAAGAGTACCGTTTCATTCCCGCATCTTCCTTCAAATACGAAGACGGTGGATGAGATAGGGGAAAGCATAAAGATAGATCAGGCCGTTATCGGATCGTGTACCAACGGCAGGATCTCTGATTTAAGGGTGGCCGCTGAGATAATACGCGGTAAAAAGATCGCAAAAAACGTCAGATGCATTGTGATCCCCGCTACACAGAAGGTCTACCTTCAGGCATTAAAGGAGGGGCTGATAGAGGATTTCATAGAGGCGGGGGCAGTGGTTTCAACGCCCACCTGCGGACCGTGTCTGGGAGGCTATATGGGAATACTCGCGGACGGTGAGAGGTGCATATCCACCACAAACAGAAATTTCGTGGGCAGGATGGGACATGTGAATTCGGAGATATATCTTGCAAGTCCCGCAGTTGCGGCAGCTTCGGCGGTTGCAGGAAGGATTTGTCAGCCATAGGAGGAAAAGTATGAACGCTAAGGGTAAGGTTTTTAAGTACGGGGACAATGTTGATACCGATGTTATAATCCCTGCAAGATATCTGGCGATACAGGATAAAAAGGAGCTGGCATCCCACTGCATGGAGGATATCGATACGGAATTCGTGCGCAAGGTCAGTAAGGGCGATATAATGGTCGGAGGAAAGAATTTCGGCTGCGGCTCATCAAGGGAGCATGCGCCGATGGTCATAAAGGAATCGGGCATAAGCTGTGTCATTGCGGAAACCTTTGCGCGTATCTTTTACAGAAATGCCATAAACATAGGACTGCCCATTATCGAGTGCAGGGAGGCGTCTGAGGAGATAAGGCCGGGTGATGAGGTTGAGATAGATTTTGATACGGGGATAATAACTGACAATACAACGCAGAAAACGTACAAGGGACAGCCTTTCCCTGAATTTATGCAGAAGATCATAAAGGCTCAGGGCCTTGTAAATTATATAAACGAGGGAATTAAATGAGTATAGTACAGGCGATAATTTTGGGCTTTATACAGGGTATGACCGAATTTCTGCCGGTCTCATCCTCCGGACATCTTGCGATAATGCAGAATGTATTCGGGATCAATACCGAGTCGGGTGTCCTTTTTGATGTATTGCTGCATGTGGCGACCCTTGTCTCCATATGTATAGTGTTCAGGAAGGACGTTATCATGCTGATAAAGGAATTCTTCGGAATGGCAGCCGATCTTTTCAGAAAGATAAAGGACCCCTACATCGTTATCGTAAACTCGTCCTACCGGAAATTTGTGATGCTTATAATAATAAGCACGGTGGCGACCGGAGTGCTCGGCATAGCGGCAAAGGATTTTGTGGAATATGCGGCCGGTTCGCTTCTGATAGTCGGGATATGCCTTATTGTCACGGCAATAGTTCTTTTTCTGGCTGATATGGCGGGAGACGGCAGGAAAGGGGCAAAGAGCGCTTCATATTTAAATGCCTTTGAGATCGGGATGGCACAGGGAGTGGCAACGCTTCCCGGGATATCAAGGAGCGGGGCTACTATCACTGCGTGCCTGCTGTGCGGATTTAAAAAGGAATTTGCGGTTAAATACTCCTTCCTTATGTCGATACCCGCAATCCTCGGAGCGGCGGTGCTGGAATTAAAGGACATTTCAAAGGCGGATTTAAGCGGTTCAATGCTGCTTAACAGCCTTGTCGGAATGCTCGTGGCGGGCAGCGTGGGCTATGTGGCCTTAAAGGTTATGATAGCGGTGGTAAAAAATAAGAAATACATCTTTTTTTCGATATATTGTTTTGTGATAGGTGTTGGCGCGATAGCGGCAAACTTCTTTGTAAAATAGGATATGGCTCAGAAAAATACCAAAAGTACCGCAAAAAGCAAGGGCGGCTCTGCAAAGGGAGGCGCTAAAAGGACTTCTGCGGCTAAAAAGACATCAACAGCTAAGCAGGCGGCAAAAAAAACATCAGACAGCGGCAGGACCAAAAAGCAGACAAAGAGCGCGGTCAAAAAAGCTGATAATAAAGAGATCGAGATAATCGACAAGGCGGAAAGAAAAGGCAGTAATTTGGATAATGGCTTTAAGATGAGCCAGGAGATAACGGTACTGCTTCTTTTTGCGTTTTCTGTAATACTCATGATGGGAAATTTCGGACTGACCGGCAGTCTGGGAAGTGCGGTAAACAGCGTATTGTTCGGGATATTCGGCTCGGCATCCTTTATTTTCCCGATCGCCTTTTTCTTTGTGTGCGCTTTTATAATAGTCAATGATCATAACAGGGCATCCCTTGTAAGAGCGGGGGCAATATCTCTGCTCTATATCGATCTGTCGATGTTTTTCCAGCTTGCATGGAATAACGATTTTGAAACGAGAAAAGCGGCTTATGCTGGAGATCCCTATTATAAGTATGCAGTGGAATACAAGCACGGAGGAGGCTTTCTGGGCGGACATCTGCTGGGGCTTTTACTGGATCTTACGGGACATATCGGAGCCATCATAATACTTATCACAATCGCGCTTATCTGCATTGTGGTGCTTACCGGCAGATCCATAGTAAGGCTTGTGGCCGAGGGGTCGAAGGCAGCCGCGGTATCCGTGAAGGATACGGCCTATGATGCTTACGAAGAGATAGAGGAAAGGCGTGTAAGAAGGCATCAGGGCAGGCGGGGAAGAGTCATTTACGGCAGGGAAAAGATCGACAGCCATTATATGGAAAACACAAGGATCGTGGATGACAGAGATGAAAGAAGCGATGAGATGCGTGAGCTTTCAGCCCCTGCACCCGGAGATGATATAGATATCAATGATCTTACGGAAAATCTTGAAAACAGCGTCTTTTCTTCAAAAGAAGAAGAGGGGGATATCCTTCCTGTGGTAAAGCCGGTCTACGAGCTTAAACCCGAAAGCTGTGAGCCGGAATATGAAAAAGAAGATCTGTCATATAATGCCGAAAGATATCAGGAAGAGCCTTTATATGAAGATGAACCGGTGATCAAAGAGGAGAGAGCATCATTTGGGGATACACCGGTGTATGAAGAAGAGCCTTTTTATAAGGAAGAGCCGTATTACGAAGAAGAGCCGGCATATGAACCGCTCACGCCCGAGGAGCCTGTAAGAGTACAGGAGACAATGAAGAGAAGTATCGCCTCTTCCGCGATACCGGAGGGCGTAAGGATAAATAACGATGAAGTGACGGATTATATACTTCCCAAGCCCTCAATGCTTGAAAGAGGAAAGGGACAGGGAGGGTCAAACAAAAAGGAGCAGGAAGAGGTGGCAGAGGCTCTTATGAGCGCGCTGGCAAGCTTCGGTGTAAATGTAAAGGTCACCGGTGTAAGCTGCGGTCCCACCGTCACCAGATACGAGCTTCTTCCGGAACGCGGAGTAAAGGTGGCAAAGATATTGGGGCTTACCGATGATATAAAGCTTGCCCTTGCTGCCGAAAGCATAAGGATAGAAGCCCCGATACCCGGAAAATCCGCCGTCGGGATAGAGGTTCCGAATAAAAATATCATGCCGGTAATGTTAAGAGACCTTTTTGAGTCCGATGAATTCAAAAATTCATCCTCAAAGATCTCGTTTGCCGTCGGAAAGGACATAGGCGGAAAGACGGTGGTATTCGATATAGCAAAGATGCCCCATGTCCTGATCGCCGGAGCTACCGGTGCCGGTAAATCGGTCTGCATAAATACGATAATCATGAGCATACTTTTTAAGGCAAGGCCCGATGAGGTAAAGCTCATAATGATAGATCCCAAGGTCGTGGAGCTCTCGATCTATAACGGGATACCGCATCTGCTCACTCCGGTCGTCACGGACCCGCAAAAGGCTGCAGGCGCTCTGCAGTGGGGAGTCGCAGAGATGGATAAGCGTTATAACAGCTTTGCCGAGCACGCGGTAAGAGACCTTAAAGGGTATAACGCAAAGGCGGTCAAGGAGGGACTTCCCCCCATGCCGCAGCTTGTCATAATCGTCGACGAGCTGGCGGATCTTATGATGACCGCAAAAAACGATGTGGAAAATGCCATAGTCCGTCTGGCTCAAAAGGCAAGGGCTGCGGGAATACATCTGATAATCGCGACCCAGAGACCGTCGGTTGATGTCATCACCGGTCTTATAAAGGCAAATATGCCGAGCCGTGTGGCTTTTACGGTCACAAGCGGTACTGACTCGAGAACGATACTTGACATGGTCGGTGCCGAAAAGCTTTTGGGGAAAGGCGATATGCTGTTTTATCCGGTGGGCTATCCGAAGCCTGCAAGAGTGCAGGGGGCATTCGTTTCCGATGAGGATGTCGAAAAGGTCGCGGAGTTTATAAGGAGCCAGAAAAAAGAGGATGACGATCAAAACGAGATAACTGCACAGATCGAGCAGAATGCCGCAAACTCTTCAAACGGTTCATCCTCTGCGGGCGCTTTAAGCACCGGAGGCGACAGTGACGCAGATGAGCTCTACGATCAGATAGAGGAGTTTGTCTTAGAGCTTGATAAACCGACCGTATCGATCGGACTTATACAGAGAAAATTCAGACTCGGGTTTAACCGTGCCGCGCGTATCATGGATGAGCTTCACGATAACGGGATAGTCGGAGAGGAAGCCGGTACAAAGGGAAGACCGATAATAAGAGATTAAGGAGAGTATATGAAAAGTGATATAGAGATCGCAAGAAGTGCAAAGCTGCTTCCGATAAAAGCTGTGGCAAAAGAGACGGGGATCGAAGAAGACGAGCTGGAGCTTTACGGTAAATACAAGGCAAAGCTTTCCGACGAGCTTATGGAAAGGATTCGGGGGAATAAGGACGGAAAGCTTGTGCTTGTTACGGCGGTCAACCCCACGCCTGCAGGTGAGGGCAAGACCACGACTACCATAGGTATCGGGCAGGCGTTTAAGAGACTTAATAAAAAGGCTGTCATAGCTTTAAGGGAGCCTTCTCTGGGACCGTGCTTCGGTATGAAGGGCGGTGCCGCGGGCGGAGGTATGAGCCAGGTGGTACCGATGGAGGATTTAAATCTTCATTTTACGGGAGACTTTCATGCGATAACCACGGCAAATAATCTCTGCGCAGCAATGCTTGACAACCATATTGAACAGGGGAATGAGCTAAGGATAGATTTAAGGCAGATAGTCATAAAAAGATGCCTTGACTTAAATGACAGGGTTTTAAGGAATGTGATAGTGGGGTTAGGCGATAAGAGCGACGGCTTTACAAGGGAGGATCATTTTACCATCACGGTAGCCTCAGAGGTGATGGCCGTATTCTGTCTGGCCGAGGATATGAAGGACTTAAAGAAAAGGCTTTCAAGAATGATCGTGGCCTACGATCTTGACGGAAATCCCGTTACCGCAAAGGATATAGGGGCGGTAGGAGCAATGGCGGCGTTATTAAAGGATGCCGTAAAGCCCAATATCGTACAGACTTTGGAGAATACTCCGGCGCTTGTACACGGAGGACCTTTTGCCAATATCGCTCACGGCTGCAATTCGGTCATAGCGACCAAAACCGCGTTAAAGCTTGCCGATTACTGCATCACGGAGGCAGGGTTCGGAGCCGACCTCGGAGCCGAAAAGTTTTTTGACATCAAATGCGTGCAGGCAGGCTTAAAGCCAGATGCTGCAGTTCTTGTCGCAACCGTGAGGGCTCTTAAATATAACGGCGGAGTAAAGAAGGAAAACTTAAACGAGGAAAATATTGAAGCGCTTAAAGCGGGTTCGGGAAATCTTGTAAGACATATACAGAATCTTAAAAAATACGGCATACCGGTGGTGGTAGCGCTTAACGCTTTTTACAGCGATACCGAAAAGGAGACCGGTACGGTTGAGAGCATAGTCAGGGAAAACGGCTGTGAATTTGCTTTAAGCAGGGCATGGGAAAAGGGAGGAGAAGGAGCTGAGGAAGTCGCAAAAAAGCTGATAGAGGTGCTTGATAAAAACGAAGGCTGCTTCAGACCTTTATATGATGAAGATATAAAGATCACCGAAAAGATCGAAACGATCTCAAAGCAGATATACGGGGCTGACGGTGTCGATTATTCAAAAAAGGCGCTTAAGCAGATAAAGAGACTCGAGGAGCTTGGGTTTGGAAAATATCCCGTATGTATGGCAAAGACACAGTATTCCTTTTCGGATGACCCTGCGCTTTTGGGAAGTCCGGAGGGCTTTAATATCAGCGTCAGGGATGTGTATGTTTCAAACGGGGCAGGCTTTATCGTGGTGCTTACGGGAGATATAATGACAATGCCCGGACTTCCGAAGCATCCGGCAGCACTTGATATAGATGTGGATGATGAAGGTCTGATACAGGGATTATTTTAGAAAAAACCATACGAGGTAGCTTATGCTTTGTCCGAGCTGCAAAACGGAGATTCCGGAAGGCAAGATGTACTGTCCGTCATGCGGGCATGCGATACAGATAGTTCCGGATTTTGAACCGGATATAGAAGAACAGCTAGAGCTGTCGAGGTCCGATATAGAAGTCGTAATGACGGATACAAATGCCGTGGAAAACGCCGGTAAAAAAGCGGATGATACGATAGAGACCGGTAACGGCGAAAACGGCGGTGAAACAAAAGAAATAGTCATAAGTGATGACAGAGAGACGGATACCTCCGCCATTGACCGCATTATCGAAAGGCAGAAGGAACGCACGGCAAAAAAGATTTCTTTAAGGATCAGGGTATTATCTGCTATTGCATTGATCGTGGCAGGCACGGTCATATTTGTGACCGTAAAAAACATACTTTCCGACCGGTATTCCATTCATATGCAGGAAGCGGTGGATCTGATGGCAAAGGACCAGTATGATGCCGCCTACGAGGAATATCTTATCGCTTCAAAAAAAGAGAATATCACAGATGAGGACAGACATAAGGCGAGCCTTGGCGCGGCGAATGCGGCTTTTCTTGCGGGGAGAAACGAGGATGCGGTTGAGCTTTTAAATGATATACTGGCAGAAGATCCGGAAAAAACCGATGCTTATGAGCAGCTTATAAGGATTTACGAGGCAGAGGGGGATACGGTTGCGATAAACGATCTTATAGCCTCCTGTCCGGTGTCGGAGATCTATGAAAAGTATAAGGATTATATAATACTTCCTCCGGAGTTTTCCGAAAAAGGAGGGGAATTTGAAGAGGATGTGACGGTTTTGCTCACAGCCGCCGACGGTGTTTCGGATATATATTATACACTGGACGGTAAGGAGCCGGATGAAAACTCAAAAAAGTATACGGAGCCGGTCGTTTTGGGTGAGGGGGATCATATCATATCCGCAGTCTGTGTGAATAAGAAGGGTTATTTAAGCCCTGTGGTCACAGAGGAATACGTGATAACCTATATCCGGCCGGAAAGCCCGAAAGTGGAGCCTTCGGGCGGTTTAAAGACCGTACCGGACAATATCACGGTCTCATCACCTGAAGGGACAGAGGTATATTACACTACGGACGGGAGTGATCCGGATACGGACAGCAGCTTATATGAGGGAGAGATCCCGATGCCGCTCGGAAAGAGCACCTTTAAGTTTATAAGCGCAGACGAAAAGGGGAATATGAGCGAACCGACCGAGGTTTCCTATAATCTGAACATGGCAGCCGCGTTTACACCGGCAGACGGGATAAATTATCTGATCGTCACGCTTGTGGGGAACGGCACCCTCCTTGATACACAGGGTCATGCGCCTTCAGTGACGGGGA
This sequence comes from Lachnospiraceae bacterium, assembly GCA_017633935.1. Lineage (GTDB taxonomy): Bacteria > Bacillota > Clostridia > Lachnospirales > Lachnospiraceae > NK4A144. Next base: position 14,454 of record JAGBOJ010000002.1, read on the forward strand.
CATACGGATATGAATGCAACTCGTGCTACAGCTCGGGAAGCCGCATATATTATATGATATACGAGACCTACGAAAACGGAGCAAAGCCGGAAAGCACGGGAAATATTTACGCTCTCGACTTTAAGACCTTAGAGCTTTACAGGGCAAAAAGGGGAGATGACGGGAATTTTACCTTTGAGATGTTCTACTGATTTTTATTCAGTTTTCGGGTTTAAATGGGTTAATTGCTGCTTTAAATGTTCTGGTTTGTTTAGAAGAAAAAATGTGATATTATAATGATTTGGAAATAGCGGGAGCTGCTCAAGCTCCTTAAGCGGTTTGTGACATTGTCAGGTATTAAAAAGGATCATAAGGATCAAAGAATAAAGGGGAAAGAATATGCAGCTTTTAAAAGACAGGATACTGTCCGAGGGAGTGGCTGTCAATGAGGACATATTAAGAGTTGACGGTTTTATCAATCATCAGGTCGACCCGGAGCTGATGACAAAGATCGGAGAGACAATAGCGGAGCATTTTAAGGACAGGCAGGTTACGAAGGTGGTTACCATCGAAAGCTCCGGAATATCACCGGCCTTATTTACGGCAAAGGAGCTCGGGGTTCCCATGATCATCTTAAAGAAGCAGCCCTCCAAGGTACTTAATGACGAGCTTTACCATACGATGATCACATCATATACAAAGGGAACGAATTATGAGCTTACGCTTTCATCAAGGTTTGTAAATGAAAACGATCATGTACTGATCGTAGACGATTTTCTCGCAAACGGAGAGACGGCGACCGGAGCCATCAGGCTTTTGAGAATGGCACATGCAACAGTCGCGGGAGTGGGTATACTTATAGAAAAATCCTTCCAGCCCGGAAGGGACAAGCTTGAAAGAGCAGGGATAGAGGTATTCTCGCTTGTGCGTATAGGGGCGCTTGGCAGGGATAATATAGAATTTATATAAGTTTTAAGGAGTTATTATGAAAAAAGTCGTAAAGTTCGGGGGAAGCTCGCTTGCAAGCGCCGAACAGTTCAGCAAGGTAAAAAAGATAATAGATGCCGATAAGGACAGACGGTATATAATCCCTTCGGCACCCGGGAAAAGGAATCCAAAGGATACAAAGGTCACCGACATGCTTTATGCGTGTTATGACAAGGCAGTAAGGGATGAGGATTTTAAGAAGGAGCTTAGGGACATAAGGGACCGTTTTCAGAAGATCATCGACGGATTAAATCTGAAAACCGATCTTACAGAGGAATTCAGGACAATAGAAAGGAATTTCAATGAAAAGGCCGGTGAGGATTATGCCGCATCAAGAGGAGAATACTTAAACGGCATCATCATGGCGGATTATGTGGGAGCATCCTTCGTCGATTCGGCAAAGGTGATCTTTTTTAAGGAAAACGGCGAATTTGATTATGAAAAGACAAATGATTTCCTTACAAGAGCCTTAACCGATGTGGAAAAAGCCGTGATCCCGGGATTTTACGGAAGCACGCCCGACGGTAAGGTCAAGACCTTTTCAAGAGGCGGCTCCGATATAACAGGGTCGATCGTTGCAAGAGCAGTAAAGGCTGATGTATATGAAAACTGGACCGACGTATCGGGAGTATTGATCGCCGATCCTCATATAATCGATGATCCCGAGGTAATAGATATCATCACCTATAAGGAGCTCAGGGAGCTTTCCTATATGGGAGCCACCGTGCTGCATGAAAATGCGATCTTCCCGGTGCGCATAGAGGGTATTCCCATAAATATCAGGAATACGAACGCACCTGATGAAAAGGGCACATGGATAGTACAGAGCACGGGGCAGAAGTCGAAATTTACCATCACCGGAATAGCCGGAAAGAAGGGGTTCTGCTCGATAAACATTGAAAAAGACAAGATGAATACGGAGGTCGGCTTCGGAAGAAAGGTGCTTCAGGCATTCGAGGATAATGACATATCCTTTGAGCATATGCCCTCCGGAATAGATACGATGACGGTGCTTGTCCATCAGGATGAGTTCATGAATAAAGAGCAGAATGTGGTATCCCAGATAAACCGCACAACCCACCCCGACAGCATAGATATCGAGTCCGATCTGGCACTCATTGCGGTTGTCGGAAGGAGCATGAAATCCTCAAGGGGAACCGCGGGAAGGATTTTTTCCGCACTGGCGCACTCGAACGTAAATGTAAAGATGATCGATCAGGGATCGTCTGAGCTGAATATCATCATCGGTGTGACAAACGATGATTTTGAAACCGCGATCAAGGCGATATATGATATATTTGTGGTTGCGGCGCTATGAACTTTTGAAACTGATATCATGTAAATAATAAATAATAAGGAGATAATAAATGTTTGAGATCATCAAGGCTGAAATGCTGACCGACAATATCTATAAGCTTGTCGTGAACGCACCGAATGTGGCACATGCCTGTCAGCCGGGACAGTTTCTGATAGTGCGCACGGATGAATACAGTGAAAGGATAGCTCTTACGATTTGTGACTATGACAGGGAAGCACAGACCGTTACGATAGTGCTTCAGGCTATAGGGGCATCAACAATGAAGATGCTGTCATTAAAGGAGGGCGACAGATTTGCGGATGTGGCGGGTCCTTTAGGGCAGCCTTCGGAATTCGTCCATGAGGATATCGATGAATTAAAAAAGAAGAAATATCTTTTTGTTGCCGGCGGAGTCGGCACGGCACCGGTATACCCGCAGATAAAGTGGCTTAAGGAGCGCGGTATCGATTTTGATGTTATAGTCGGCACAAAGAGCAGGGACACGCTCATACTTGAAAAGGAAATGGAGGCTGTTGCGGGCGATCATCTTTACATCACCACCGACGACGGCTCGTATAAAAGGCACGGCATGGTAACATCGGTGATCGAGGATCTCGTTAAAAATGAGGGCAGGCATTATGATGTATGCGTAGCCATAGGGCCGATGATAATGATGAAATTTGTGGTAAAGCTTACAAAGGAGCTTGATCTGCCCACCATAGTATCGATGAACCCCATAATGGTGGACGGTACGGGAATGTGCGGTGCCTGCAGACTGATGGTCGACGGACAGGTGAAGTTTGCCTGTGTGGACGGACCGGAGTTTGACGGGTTTAAGGTGGATTTTGACGGTGCCATGAAAAGGATGGCTCTTTATAAGACCGAGGAAGGCAGGAAGCTCCTTGAGCTTCAGGAGGGCGACACTCACAAGGGGAATTGCGGAGGAGAAAAATAATGGGTGAATTTGATGTAAAGGTCAGAGTTCCGGTGCGTGAGCAGGAGCCTGAGGTTAGAGCGAAAAATTTTGACGAGGTATGTCTCGGATACAATAAGGAAGAAGCCATGCAGGAGGCATCAAGATGCTTAAACTGCAAGAAGCCCTTCTGTGTGGAGGGGTGTCCGGTAAGCATAAATATCCCCGGATTTATCGAAAAGGTAAAGGATGGGGATTTTGAGGCCGCATCAAGGATCATCGCCGAGAGCAGCAGTCTTCCCGCAGTATGCGGAAGGGTCTGCCCGCAGGAATCCCAGTGTGAAGGTGTCTGCGTGAGAGGAAGGATGGGAGATCCGGTTTCTATAGGAAAGCTGGAGCGTTTTACGGCGGACTGGGCAAGGGAAAATAATATAAAGCCCAGGGTAAATGCTGAAAGAAAGAATAAAAAGGTGGCGGTAGTAGGATCGGGTCCTTCCGGCTTGACCTGTGCGGGAGATCTTGCAAAGGCCGGATATGACGTAACAATATATGAGGCGCTGCATAAAGCCGGAGGAGTGCTGGTATACGGCATACCGGAATTCCGTCTGCCCAAGGAAAAGGTAGTGGAGCCCGAGATCGAAAATGTAAAGGCACTCGGGGTAAAGATCAATACTGATTATATCATCGGAAAGTCAAAGACTGTCGACGAGCTTATAGAGGACGAGGGCTTTGATGCCGTGTTCATCGGGTCGGGCGCCGGACTTCCGATGTTTATGGGGATACCCGGAGAGCAGGCGCTGGGTGTATATTCGGCTAACGAATTCCTTACCAGAAACAATCTCATGAAGGCTTATCTGGATAATTACGACACCCCGATCAACTGCGGCAAAAAGACCGTAGTGGTCGGCGGAGGAAACGTTGCGATGGATGCGGCAAGGACGGCCTTAAGGCTTGGGTCTGAGGTCCATATCGTATACAGAAGATCCGAAAAAGAGCTTCCGGCAAGGGCGGAAGAGGTGCATCACGCAAAGGAGGAGGGTATACAGTTTGACCTTCTTACCAATCCCAAAGAGATACTTTCGGATGAAAACGGAAATGTCACGGGGATAAGGGTTATAAGGATGGAGCTTGGCGAGCCCGATGAATCCGGAAGAAGAAAGCCGGTTGAGGTGGCGGGATCGGAATATGAGATAGAGTGCGATACCGTTATTATGGCGCTGGGTACATCCCCCAATCCGCTTATATCCTCCACGACAAAGGGACTTGAGGTGAATAAGAGGAAATGCATCGTAGTCGAGGAGGAAACGGGAGCGACCTCCAGAGAGGGCGTATATGCCGGAGGAGATGCCGTGACGGGAGCAGCAACGGTCATTCTTGCAATGGGTGCGGGAAAGACGGCGGCTAAGAGCATTGATGAATATCTAAGCGGTAAATGAGATTTACGATAGTATGCGCCGGTAAGCTCAGGGAAAGGTTTTACGCCGATGCCGTGTCGGAATACGTAAAAAGGATAAAAAGATATGCGGATATATCCGTGGCAGAGGTTTCAGACGGCCCCGATAAAAAAGCGGAGGCCGAAAGGCTCATAAAAAGGATACCGGAGGGCGCCTATAAGATATCGCTTGAAATAAACGGAAAGAGCTTTTCATCCGAGGCGTTTGCCGCAAGGCTCTCAGAGCTTATGAATTCGGGGATAAGCCATATCGCATTTATAATAGGCGGTTCGGACGGACTTGATGAGAGCGTGACAGCCCTTGCCGACATGCATTTAAGCTTTTCGGAATTTACGTTTCCTCATATGCTCATGAGGGTCATACTATCGGAGCAGATATACAGAGCCATGAAGATAATAAATAATGAGCCTTATCATAAATGACCGGAACAAGAGAGATAGATAAAACCGATAATATCCATATACAGAAGGTTTTCGGAAGCCTTGATAAAAACGTCAGGATGGTGGAAGAAAGATTTGATGTATCCGTTTTCTTTAAGAACGGTACATTGAATGTCGAAGGCAGTGAAGAAGGTGTTAAAAAAGCCTTAAGGGTCATAGATGAGCTTATGTGCCTTTCAAGGAACGGAAACGATATAGGGGAGCAGAAGGTAACATATACCATGGATCTTGCAGATGAGAGTTCTGAGAGGTCCCTGTCGGATATAGACAGGGAGATAATATGCCATACGGTACAGGGAAAGCCGGTCAAGCCCAAGACTACGGGACAGAAGGATTATACCGATGCCATCAGGGAAAAGATGATAGTATTCGGCATAGGTCCGGCAGGTACGGGAAAGACATATCTTGCTATGGCTATGGCGATAACGGCCTTTAAGAATGATGAGGTAAGCCGTATCATTCTTACAAGACCCGCTATAGAGGCGGGGGAAAAGTTAGGCTTCCTTCCGGGAGATCTGCAGAGCAAGGTTGATCCGTATTTAAGACCGCTCTATGATGCGCTCTATCAGATAATGGGGGCGGAGAGCTTTATAAAAAACAGCGAAAAGGGGCTTATTGAGGTGGCTCCGCTTGCATATATGAGAGGCAGGACGCTTGATAATGCTTATATCATACTGGATGAGGCGCAGAATACAACTCCCGCCCAGATGAAGATGTTTTTAACGAGGATAGGCTTCGGATCAAAGGTCGTGATAACGGGTGACAAGACCCAGAAGGACCTTGCTGAGGGCGCACAGTCCGGACTTGATGTGGCCGAGAGGGTATTGAAAAAGATACCGGATATCGGTTTTATATATCTTACATCAAAGGATGTGGTGCGCCACCCTCTGGTACAAAAGATCGTGAAAGCATACGAGGAGTACGATAAAATTAAGGAAAAAAATACAAAGCATGGAAGAAAACAGCAATATACAGGAAAACACGGGCAGCAGGAAAATAAAGGTTAATTCGTTCCTGCTCTGCGTTATCATAATAATGTTATCACCGGCACTTGTAGCTGCGCCGGTATCTTTGCTTACCGTTCACTCGGCGACAGGGATCTTAAGAAGCATCGTCACGCTTATCATCCTTTCGGGAGTCGTCAGCGTTACTCTTTACAGGGGAGTAAAGAGCAGGGAATTATTATTTGACAACAGGGAGAACCTGACGAGATTTGTGATCGCGTATGTGATATGCAGTATCATTGCGGCATTTTCCGCCCTGCTTCCGGAATTCACAGTTCCTGTGGCCGTCTTTGCGCTCATAGGGGCGTTTTTGTCAAACACATACTGCGGAATGGCATCGGGGCTTGTTTTCTGCGCGATACCTTTTCTGATAAACGAAAAAAGCTTTGAATATTTTCTGTTTGAGACGGTTTTGGCTCTTTTCCTTATCATCCTTGTACTGGTGGGAAGGAACGAGAAGAAGAAATCCGCAGAGCCTGTGATCGTTTATTCTCTGGTATATATAACCTTATATACCGCGCTTATAGTATTAAAAAGGGCGGATATTGTTCCATCTGTCATCATCAATCCCATGGTTGGTCTGTTTTTGAGTGATATCCTGATCTTCCTTACGATACGGGCCGTGGCTAAAAACATAATCTTTGCCTACGAGGAAAAATACAAGGATATCGTAGATCCCGAATACCCTCTTCTCGTTGAATTAAAGAAGAATAATAAATACGAATACAAAAGGGCGATCCATACTGCCTATATCTGCGACAGGCTCTCAGACAGACTCGGCTTTGACAGGACATTGATGAAGGGTGCGGGCTTTTATCACAGGATCGGGGTGCTTGAAAACGCAGGTGAGAACGTTGCTCTTTCCACAGTGAGATTTTTAAGGCATGAAAATTTTCCGGAGCCCTTAATAAGACTGCTTAACGATTACGGAAACGAAGCACTTCAGGAGATCTCGGCGGAGGCTTCGCTTATCTGTATAGCCGACAACGTGATAAACGAGATACTTGTCAGGATGGATAAGGGCGAGGATGATATAAATTACGAGAGGCTTATAGACAGTCAGATAAATAAGCTCATAGGCTCCAAAAACGGAAGGCTGCAGAAATCGGATTTAAAGATACAGCATCTTTACAAGATAAGAAAATACCTTAAGGAAGAGAAGCTTTATTATGACTTTTTACGTTGACCGTGACGAGGGGACAGATTTGCCCGGAGTGCAGGAGCTTTTTGATATGACGGCAGAAGCGGCACTTAATTATACCGGCTGCCCTTACGAATGTGAGATCGATCTTACCCTGACCGGGGATGAGGGGATAAAGGAGCTTAACAGAACCTACAGGCAGAAGGATTCGGTGACCGATGTGCTATCGTTCCCGCTGCTCACATTTGATGAGCCCGGTGATTTTTCTTCGGTCGAGGAGAGATTTGCGGACTGCTTTAATCCCGAAACGGGGGAGCTTATGCTCGGAAGCATCGTGCTCAACTTAAAGAGGGCCAAAGAGCAGGCTTTAAGCTACGGGCACAGCATGAAAAGGGAGACGGCTTTTCTTATAGTCCATAGTATGCTACACTTACAGGGATTTGACCATATGACCGATGCGGACAGGGCAGTGATGGAAAAGGCACAGGAAGAGATATTAAACGGTCTGAATATATTAAGGAAGGCGTAGAGAAAATTAAGAGGATACGGAAAAAATGATAACGGTTTTAAGGCGGTTTTTAAAAAGAAAAAAAGTAGCGGTGATCATATGTGCGCTTATTATGTGCACCTTTATTTATGCCTGCGGCAGGAAGGATGACAGTGCTTTGCAGGAGGTCACGGACGAGGAAGAGGGTCAGGTTGAAAATACCGAAGCCTATGAGGAGTTTGAAAAAAGCGTGTCCGAAAATGCAAATACGGAAATTTCCGGCAACGTGTTAAAAGTGGAGTACGGGTACGAATCCTCATACGGAGCCGAAAGGGAACGGGACGGAGACAAGGTGAGAAGCTATCTTACCGGAAAATTCGTTCCCTCATCAATCGGAGACAGGAGACCCGTGGCTGTCATGCTCAATAATATCGAGGCCGCGCAGCCGATGTCGGGAGTCAGCTTTGCCGATATCATATACGAGTGTGTCGTTGAGGGGTCGCTCACAAGGATGATGGGGATATTTGAAAATTATGACGAGCTTGATAAGATCGGTTCGGTCAGGAGCTGCAGGAACTATTTTGTATATTATGCCCTTGAGCTCGATGCGATCTACTGCCATTACGGACAGTCAAGCTATGCGGTACCTCTTCTTGAACAGCCCTATGTTGATAACTTAAGCGGCCTTGCGGCGGTGGGCAACACCGTCTTTTATAGGACGACCGACAGGGAAGCGCCTCATAATGCCTATGCCAGCGCAAAGGGCATTAAAAAGGGAATAGAGGATATGGGCTATGATACAGCCTATGATCCGGATTATAAGGGGAAGTTCACCTTTGCAAAGGACGGGGATGTGATAGTGCCGGATTCGGCGGATTCCTATGATGCAAAGAGGGTAGAGCCCGGGTATCTTATAAACAAGCCCTGGTTTGAATATAATGAGGAGGATCAGAAATACTACAGATTCCAGTACGGAGATAAGCAGATAGATGATACGACGGGCAAGCAGCTTGCAGTAGACAATATCATTTTACAGTATTCGGCATGGCAGCAGGTGGATGATAACGGTTATCTCGGATTTGACTGTCATACCGGCGGGAAGATGACCTACATAACGCACGGCAGGGCAAGGGACGGAATATGGGTGCGTTTTGATATGGATGAGGGCGCCGTGAGATATTTTGATTTAGAAGGCGCCGAGATAGTAGTAAATCAGGGAAAGACATGGATAGAGATCATTCAGGATTCAGAGGGTGATAAGGTTAAGGTTAACTAAAAAAGATGCCGTCAAAGAGCAGGAAAAAAAGTTCTAATTTTATAGTTCAGGGTGGGATCCTGGCCGCAGCCGGCATCGTTACGAGAATAATCGGGATGATATACAGAATCCCGGTCACGAATATAATCGGAGATAAGGGCAACGGATATTATTCTTCCGCGTATTATATCTACAATATAATGCTGCTGATCTCATCATACAGTCTTCCGCTTGCAATATCGAAGGTTGTTTCGGCAAGACTTTCAAAGAACCAGTATAAAAACGCTGCAAAGGTTTTTAAGGGCGGACTGTTATTTGCTTTATTCACCGGAGGCATAGTTTGTACCGCCGTATTTTTTTTCGCTGATGCCTTTGCGGGCTTTCTCCATGAGCCTTTAAGCGCGATCGCACTCAGGATATTTGCACCGACCCTGCTCGTGGTTGCTATCATGGGTGTTTTCAGAGGCTATTTTCAGGGGATGGGGACAATGGTTCCCACGGCTGTATCACAGATAATAGAGCAGATCATAAATGCGGCAGTGAGTATAATCGCCGCGAAATCTCTTTTTGATTACGGAAAAAAGGCCGCTGCGTTACTCAGAAATGAGGACCTTGCACCCGCATACGGGGCGGCGGGAAGTACCCTCGGGACAAGTATGGGTGCTTTTGTGGCACTGCTTTTTCTGGTGATCATCTTCTTTATGGTAAGCGGAAGGCTTAGAAGACAGAATATGGAGGATGGCACCAAATATGAAGAAAGCTACACGGGTGTGCTTAAGATCATACTTCTGACAGTATTTCCCGTCATATTAAGCACTGCCATATATAATATAAATGATATCCTCGATAATTACATTTTTAACAGGATAATGACCGCCAAAGGTCTGGGAGAGGCAAAGACCGCGATATGGGGAGTATATACCGGAAAGGCAAAGCTGCTCTTAAACGTACCGATAGCGCTTTCAAATTCAATAAGCGCATCCGCGGTGCCTGCTCTTTCGGCTTGCGTCGCGGCAGATAATATCAGAGGCGCAAGAAAGAGAGTCTCGGCGGCAATGAGATTTACGATGATCCTTTCAATACCCTGTGCGGTCGGGCTCTTTGTGCTTGCAGAGCCGATAATCGCACTGCTTTTTCACGGAGATCCTTATCTTGCCGCAAACCTTTTAAGAGCGGGGGCGCTGATGGTCATTTTCTATTCGGTCTCCACGCTCACCAACGGGATGCTGCAGGGAATAGGCAGGATGAGGGTGCCTGTTATAAATGCCGTTATTTCTCTTATCCTGCATGTGGTGGTACTCGTGCTGCTGATGCTAAGAACGGACCTCGGCATATATGCAGTGATAATCTCATCCATAGTCTTTTCGGGGACTATGTGCGTGCTGAACGGATTGGGCTTAAAGCTTACGATGAACTACAGACAGGAGCTGTATACGACATTCGGAGTTCCGCTTATATCATCGGCTGTTATGGGGATCGTTATCTTCATCATAGAAAAGCTGTTTTTATCGACTATAGGAAATCTGCTTACGGTTGTCATTTCGATAGCTCTGGGATTTATAATATACTGCCTGCTCATTCTTAAGCTTAAGGGTGTAAAGGAGGCGGAGCTTTATGATCTTCCAATGGGAGCTAAGATAGTAAGGATCGCAAAAAGGATCAATTTATTGTAAAGCTATGGACAGAAAAAAAGTCGCGGTCATCGGCGGCGGCGCTTCAGGCATTTTTGCCGCCATTAAGGCCGCATCAAACGGTCATGCCGTTACGATATACGAACATACCGATTCTATCGGTAAAAAGCTGCTTGTCACCGGCAACGGCAAATGCAATTTTACAAACCTGAATATGGGTGAAGAATATTATCATTCATCCACCGACAACGGATTGATATCGGGCGTTCTTTTGAGGTTCGGATTAAAGGAGACGCTTGATTTTTTTGATAAACTCGGTCTTTATACGAAGGAAAAAAACGGGGGGATATATCCCTACACGGATACCTCAAGGACTGTATTAAACCTGCTCAAAACGGAATTAAAGCGGCTTAAGGTAAATATAGTCTGCATGAAGGATATTAAAGAGCTTATGCCTGAAGGCATGGTAAACGGGGATGACTATGATGCCGTGATCTTAGCCGCAGGCGGCTTGACGGCAAAGAATACGGGCTCTGACGGCTCGGGGATGAAGCTTCTTAAGGATATGGGATGCAGGATGATAAAACCGTATCCGGCGCTTTGTCCGCTTCCGGTAAAGGAAGATCTTAGCGCCTTAAAGGGTGTAAGATGCCGGGCGGTGCTTTCACTTATAACGGACGGAAGGCTTAAGATGTCTTCAAGGGGAGAGCTTCAGCCGTATGAAGGCGGACTTTCGGGTATATGCGCGTTTGACCTTTCGGGAGAAGCGGCGCTTGCAGTTAGGGAGAAAAAACAGGTAAAGGTTGAATGCGATCTTTTCCCGGAAACGGATGATGAGGGTTTTGGGACGCATATCCTCAGTATGAAAAACAGGCATCCCGGTATCGGCATAAAGGATATACTCACGGGAATGCTTAATGAAAAGCTGATAAATCATATCCTTCATCCGCTGGATGAAAGAAAGGACAGCTTTATAAACGACCTGACAGGTGCTGTAAAGCACAGGACATATGAAATATCGGATAAGATAACCGGAGATTATTCCAAAGCTCAGGTGACGGGCGGGGGTCTGTGCTTAAGCGAGTTAAACGATGACTTAAGCCTTAAAAGATTTCCGAAGATAAGGGTATGCGGCGAGGTGCTCGACGTATACGGAAACTGCGGCGGTTATAATCTGCAATGGGCCATGAGCTCGGGGTATGTTGCAGGAGATATCTTATGATAAGGATAAATCAGCTTAAAACAAAGGCAGGGGCACCTAAGGAGGCGGTTATTAAAAAAGCGCTTAAGCTCTGCGGTATACCCGAAAAAAAGATAAAAAACGTAAAGGTATTAAAAAAATCCACGGATGCCAGAAAGAAAAACGGGATACTGGATGTTTATTCCCTGCTCCTTGAAACCTCACTTTCGGGGGAAGAGGAGTCAAAGACCGTAAAAAGAGCCGGATCAAAGGATGTATCCGTCTATGAACCGGTCAAATACAGCTTTAATGCGGATAAAAGCAGGATCGGAGATAAAAGACCGGTTATCGCGGGCTTCGGGCCGGCAGGGATATTTCTGGCTTATGTGCTTGCCTTAAACGGCTTTAAGCCTCTCATCATAGAACGGGGGAAAAGCGTGGATAAGAGAAAGGAGGATCTGGAAAGATTTTTTGAAACCGGTATCCTCGATCCTTCATCCAATGCCCAGTTCGGAGAGGGAGGAGCGGGAGCTTTTTCCGATGGGAAGCTTAACACTCTCATAAAGGATGAAAAGGGCAGGGGGAGGTTTATACTCGAAACATTTGTGAAATTCGGGGCGGACGAAGAGATATTATATGATGCAAAGCCACATATCGGCACGGATAAGCTCATAAGGATAATACCGAGGATAAGAAAGCGTATCGAAAAGTACGGCGGCGAGGTCCGGTTTGAAAGCTGCCTTACGGGGATAGAGGTATCTGACGGAAGGCTTGAGGCGGTAACGGTAAACGGATCGGAAAGGATCGGGACGGATACTCTCTTTTTATGTATCGGGCACAGTGCCAGGGATACCTATTTTTATCTGTATGAGCAGGGGATCAAAATGGAGCCGAAGGCCTTTGCCGTGGGGTTAAGGACGGAGCATACAAGAGAGCTTATAGATAAGGCGCTTAACAGGGAAAAGGCGGACTACAAGCTCACACATAAGTGTGAGGACGGCAGGGGAGTGTATTCCTTCTGTATGTGTCCCGGGGGATATGTCATAAATTCCTCAAGTGAGGAAGGAGAGCTGTGCGTAAACGGGATGAGCTATTCCGGAAGAAACGGGAAAAACTCAAATTCCGCGATAGTGGTGACCGTAGGAGAAAAGGATTATAACGGAAGTGCCGGAGAACCGCTTAACGGAATAGGATTTCAAAGAGAGCTTGAAAGGAAGGCGTATGAACTTGCAGGCGGAAAGGTGCCGTATCAGCGGTACGGAGATTATAAGAAAAACAGGGCATCCGACGGATACGGGGATGTTGAGCCTTCCTGTAAGGGACAGTATGAATTTACGAATCTGAGAGGGCTCCTTCCTGATGATGCGGAGCGGGATATTATAGAAGGAATGGAGCATTTCGGGAGGAAGATACAGGGGTTTTCCGATGACGATGTTCTTTTTGCCGGGGTGGAAAGCCGGACCTCAAGCCCGGTAAGGATAGTGCGTGACGGGACATTTCAGAGTAATATCCGCGGCATTTATCCTGTAGGAGAAGGAGCAGGTTATGCCGGAGGCATAATGAGTGCGGCAGCAGACGGTCTTAAGGCCGCGGAAAGCTATGCGAAAGCAGTGGGAAACGATGACAAGGAATGAGTTTAAGAATTGTAAAAAAATAGTCGTAAAGATAGGATCTTCATCTGTTACTCATAAGGAGACGGGCGGAGCGGATCTGATAAGACTGGAAAAGCTCGTAAGAGAGCTTACCGATCTGCATAATGCGGGACATGACGTGATACTCGTCTCTTCGGGCGCGATATCGGTAGGAGTCAAGGCGGCAAACATCAAGGATATCTACTATGACGGAAAGGGAAAGAAC
>JAGBOJ010000099.1 GCA_017633935.1 Lachnospiraceae bacterium
AGTTTAAGGCATTGAGCTTTGATGAGCTTTTTGAGAAGACAAAGGCTGTAAGGTGGCATGATTTCATTCCCGCCGACGGCAGCTTCTGGGTGAAAAAGGCGTCAAGTGTCAGATCAAAGCTGTATTCACCCAGCGACATACAGCGTATAATGAAAAAAGCCATGATCGAGTCGATGAAAAACGGTTACGGCAGGGAGAGATTTGAAGAAAAGGGAAATAATTATCCGATAAGGGTATTCATAAATAAGGATGTGGTGACGGCATCCCTTGATACAACCGGAGAGTCGCTTCATAAAAGAGGCTACAGAAAGCTTCAGGGAGCCGCGCCGGTCGCTGAGAATCTGGCGGCGGCGATCCTGATGCTCACGCCGTGGAGGGAGGGGAGGATACTTGTAGATCCCTTTTGCGGAAGCGGTACTGTTTTGATAGAAGCCGCGATGATGGCGGCAAATATAGCTCCCGGAATGAACAGGACCTTTAATGCACAGGACTGGCCCGGGCTCATAAATAAAAAGCTATGGTATGAGTGCATCGACGAGGCAAACGATCTTATCAAAAGAGATGTAAAGACGGATATCCAAGGGTATGACATAGACGGGGAGGTCTTAAAGGCCGCCAGAAAAAATGCGTATGATGCGGGTGTGGAGGATATGATACATTTTCAGCAAAGACCCGTGAAGGATTTAAGCCATCACAATAAATACGGCTTTGTGGTCACCAATCCTCCGTACGGTGAAAGGCTTGAAGAAAAGGAGGCTCTCAAAAGGATCTATCAGGAGATCGGAGAGGCAATGAAAAGGCTTGATACATGGTCTTTTTATGTGCTTACGGCATATGAGGATGCCCAGAAGAGCATAGGAAGAAGGGCGGATAAAAACAGAAAGATTTATAACGGTATGATAAAAACTTATCTGTACAGTTATGAGGGACCCAAGCCGCCTAAAAAGGACAGATGATAAAATGAAGAAATATTTATTTGTGACAGTTACGACAATATCAGCTTTGCTGCTTATGAGCGTGATGCTTGTATTTATGCTGAACAGGGATGTTGAAGCGGAAAGCCTGTTTCTTACGGGAGGCGACAACCCTGACGGACAGAGTGCTTTTATGATGGACCCGGATGTGGCTTATGATGCGGGCACGGAAAACGCCAAGGAAGGGTATTTTATGATACCCCTTGAGGCGGGCATCGGGGAAAAGGATGTAAAGATAACGGAAGACCCCGATAATATGAGTACGCTTATCACCATCCCGATCACCGATCCGGAATTTTATTATATGAACAATCTTTCCGGAAGCAGGGAGCATATCAATGCAGTGGAATTTAATACGAACGGCAAAGAGGTCCTGCTTGAGATAAAGACGGATGAAGTGACTGCCGCAAAGACGATGTTTGAAGAGGGAAGTCTTTATATCAGGTTCAATACACCGGATGAGGTATACAAAAGAGTCGTATTCATCGATGCAGGTCACGGCGGAGAAGATAACGGTACCGAAGCATACGGTATATTTGAAAAGGATATCACGCTGGGGGTTGCCGAAAAAATAGAGATACCGGAGGATACGGGCTTAGGAGTGTATTTTTCAAGATCGGCGGATGAAATGCTTACCGGCAGGGAGCGGACGCAGGCAGCAAAGGCCGTGAATGCGGAGTATATAATAAGCCTTCATACAAATGCCGATAAGGATACGAGGATCACAAGAGGAGTGGAAATATCTTATGATGACCCGTCGGTTAAGGATATGGCTAATGAGCTGGCACGGGAATTTGAGAAGATCGACGGGGTATATTCAGTCGAGCTTAAGGACAGGCTGGAGCTTGATGTGTTTAAGGACAGTGAGGCGCCGGTGATCCTGATAAGGCTCGGATATATGACAAACAGGACCGAGGCTGAGCTTATGGATAAGGACGGTTTTCAGACATCAGCGGCCAAAGCCATAGAAAAGGTGATCTTTAAATGAGGATAATTTTTGCCACGGGAAACAGGGATAAGCTGCGCGAGATAGAAGAGATAATGGACGGCTCCGGTATCGGGATACTTTCAATGAAGGATGCCGGGATAGAGGGGGAAGCCGATGAAAATGGTAGCACCTTTGAAGAAAACGCGCTGCAAAAGGCCTTATACGTATACGAAAAAAACGGGAAAAAGCCGGATGATTATATCATGGCGGATGACTCCGGGCTTGAGATAGACGCTCTCAATAAAGAACCGGGGGTGCTTTCGGCAAGATATATGGGAAAGGATACCTCCTATCACGAAAAAAACATGAATCTCATTTCAAGGCTAGAAGGAGTTCCCGACGAAAAAAGGACGGCAAGGTTTGTATGCGCGATAGCGGTGGTATTTCCCGACGGAAGCTACAAGGTCATAAGAGAGACCATGGAGGGAAGGATAGGCTACAGTGAAGCGGGAGAAAACGGCTTCGGCTACGACCCGATATTTTATCTGCCCGAATACCGGAAAACTTCGGCCCAGATAGAACCGGAAGAAAAAAACAAGATCAGTCACCGTGGAAAAGCGCTTAGAAGGGTCTGCAGGGAGGTCTTTTGAAGGTTCTTATAATAAGCGATACGCATGGAAAACATGAAAATTTAAGGCATATTCTTTTTGATGTGGGAAATATCGATCTGCTTGTACATTGCGGGGATACGGAGGGCGGAGAACATACCATTATGCAGATGGCAGGATGCCCGTGTCAAATAATAGCCGGAAACAATGATTTTTTTTCAAGGCTTCCTTCGGAATTGGAGTTTGAGATAGGACATTATAAGGTGTGGCTTTCACACGGACATTATTACGGGGTTTCGATGGGGTATGAAAAGCTTTTGGAGGAAGCGGTGGCAAGAGGAGCCGATATCGCTTTTTTCGGGCATACCCACAGACCATGTGTATTAAATAAGCAGGGAGTCTTTCTGGTAAATCCCGGAAGTGTATCGTATCCGAGACAGGAGGGGAGAAGGCCGAGCTATTGCATAATGGATATCGACCGTGACGGGGAAGCTCATTTTACGATAAATTATCTGGAATGAAAACTTTAGTACTGACGTCTTAAAATATGAGGTGATGAAAAATGGAAAACACAACGAAAAATATAATGATAGTGGGAGTAGGCGGACAGGGCACGCTCCTTACAAGCAGGATACTCGGAGGACTTATGGAGAGTGCCGGTTATGACGTAAAGATATCCGAGGTTCACGGTATGGCTCAAAGAGGAGGCTCGGTAGTGACCTTTGTGCGTTACGGAAAGAGTGTGGCCGAACCTATAGTGGAAGAGGGACAGGCGGATATACTGATCGCTTTTGAGAGGCTTGAGGCGTTAAGATACGCCCACTTTGTAAAAAAGGACGGAGTATTCATAATAAATGACCAGAGGATAGACCCGATGCCCGTTGTCACCGGAAATGCGCAATATCCGGAAAATATAATAGAAGATCTTGAAAAATCCCATACGGTGTACTCCATAGATGCAATGAATGAGGCCAAGAAGCTCGGGAACCAGAGGGTGTTCAACAACATTGTGCTCGGCCTTGCGGCAAGGCATATGGATTTTACAAAAGAACAGTGGCTTAAGGTGATAGAGGAAAAGGTGCCGCTGAAAACGGTGGAGATCAATAAAAAGGCTTTTCTTACCGGATACGGGGAATAATAAAAATTTCAGTAAAGAAAAAATTTTCCGGAACGCAGACTGTAAGCGTTCCGGAAAACTGTTTTTTCAGACCTTATAGGTTTCAAGTGCTCCGAAGTTACAGAGCTGTGTGCAAAGTCCGCAGCCGTTGCAGAGCGTATCGTCTATTTTTATCGTACCGTCAGCCTGCTTTATGACAGCGGGACACCCGGGCTTTAAGCACATACCGCATTTTTTGCATTTTTCGGGAATGGAGCGTACCTTGTTCGGGAACACCTGTCCCTTAAGCAGCGCGCAGGGTGCGCAGACTATTATAACGGAAAGCGCGTCGCGGGCTGTTTCTTCTTTTATTACCCTTTCAAGCTCTTTGGTATCGAATGCATTTACTTCAACGACATTTTCTATATTCATTGACCTGCATATCTTATAGATGGAAAGAGCGGGGACTTCCTTTCCCATTAGGGTCTTTC
Organism: Lachnospiraceae bacterium; assembly: GCA_017633935.1. Lineage (GTDB taxonomy): Bacteria > Bacillota > Clostridia > Lachnospirales > Lachnospiraceae > NK4A144. Next base: position 4,098 of record JAGBOJ010000099.1, read on the forward strand.
CCGTCGCGGCATGATCCTGATGGCCGGTCATTCCGGTGGTGGAATTATCGAGTATCAGCACAGTGCCGGTGGACTGATTATAAGCCATATTTTCAAGGGAATTTATACCGGTATGCATAAAGGTCGAGTCTCCGATGACAGCTACCCAGTTTTTGATATAATCCTTTCCCTTTGCCTTTTCCATGCCGTGAAGAGTGGAGATCGAAGCACCCATGCACACCGTGGTATCCACGACATCAAGGGGTGAAACGGCACCCAATGTATAGCAGCCGATATCTCCCGCCGCATGTATCTTAAGCTTTTTCAGCACATGGAAGGTAGAGCGGTGAGGACAGCCGGGACAGAGTATCGGGGGTCTTGCCGGAACCTGTGCGGGGTCAGATACGGTCATATCGTTCATAAGACTTCTGCGCAGCATATTGGCGGAGTATTCACCCTGAAGGGTAAAGAGCTCTTTTCCTTCGCATTTAATGCCCCATGATCTGACATATGTTTCTATAAAGGGCTCCAGCTCTTCAAAGATTATGAGTCTGTCAACCTTTGAAGCAAAATCGCGTATGAGCTTTTCGGGAAGGGGATATACCAGACCGAGCTTTAAGACAGAGGCTTTAGGATATACTTCCTTTACATACTCATAGGGGATGCCGCTTGTGATAAAGCCGAGCCGGGTATCATTCATTTCGACACGGTTTATTTCAAGTGAATTGGCATCTTCCGCAAGCTGCTTTTCACGGTTTTCCACGACCACATGTCTGCCCTTTGCGGGACCGGGCATCATAACGTTTTTTGAAACAGTTCTCTCATAGGGCTTGTCATCCGGCTCGATACGGTCTTCAAGCTCCACCTGACACTGTGAGTGGGCAAGTCTTGTGGTGGTACGGAGTATTACCGGAGTGTCGTATTTTTCGGAAAGCTCAAAGGCCAATTTGGTAAAGTCCTTTGCTTCCTGTGAATCCGAAGGCTCTAAAACCGGTATATGGGCACTGCGGCCGATGAGACGGGTATCCTGCTCATTCTGGGATGAGTACAGGCCGGGGTCGTCAGCCACGACTGCTAAAAGTCCTCCCGTCACTCCGATGTATGAAGCTGTATAAAGCGGATCGGAGGCCACATTTAATCCGACATGCTTCATCGAGCACATTGCACGCACTCCTGCCATCGACGCACCGATGGCAACCTCGGCGGCAACCTTTTCGTTAGGTGACCATTCCGCATATATTTCGGGATACTTAATGATGTTTTCACTGATCTCTGTACTCGGTGTGCCGGGGTAGGCGGCCGAAACCTTAACTCCTGCTTCATACGCGCCTCTTGCAATAGCGGCATTTCCGAGCATAATTTCTTTATTGGCCAATTTATGTTCCTCCTGTATGGGATATCGTATGATTGATTATAACACATTTTTTGGTTGAAGTATTTAATTTAAGCGTTTATTATTGATGTGTCGGGATTAAGGGCTGCAAATTAAGTGCCGGTCAGGTGATTAATTGCAGTTGTTATGACATATTAAGGGGTTTTAAGAAAGGAGTAAATATTATCTATGATCTGGAATGAAGCAAAAGAATGTATGGGCAGGGAGGAGCTGAGGGAGCTTCAGGGTAAAAGACTTGCCAAGCAGGTAGACCGTGTCTACCACAATGTTGAATACTACAGGAAGAAAATGCAGGCGATCGGGCTTACACCCAGCGATATAAAATCCGTAGACGATATTGTTAAGCTTCCCTTTACCACCTATGAGGATCTGAACGCAGCCTATCCCTACGGGCTGTGCGCGGTACCGAGATCCCAGATCGTAAGGGTTCAGGCGTCCTCGGGTACCACGGGAAAATCCAAGGTTGCCACATATACAAGAAGGGATATAGAAATATGGTCCGAGTGTGTGACCAGGGCTCTTTCAATGGCGGGAGTCACAAGGGATGATATCATACAGGTAGGTTACGGCTACGGGCTCTTTACAGGCGGGCTCGGTGCACATTACGGTGCGGAAAATCTCGGGGCAATGGTAATACCTATGTCCACGGGCAATACCAAAAAGCTTATAACTATGATGATCGACTGTGAGGTTACCGCTATCGCATGTACCCCGTCATATCTTCTGCATGTGGCTGAGGCTTTGGAGGCAGAAGGGCTTGTGGATAAGATAAAGCTCAAATATGCCATCTGCGGTGCAGAGCCATGGACTGACAATATGAGAAACCAGATCGAAAAGAGGCTTAATATCAAGGCCTTTGATATATACGGGCTGACAGAGATAATGGGACCGGGAGTGGCATGCGACTGTGAATATCACAGGGGACTGCATATTTATGAAGATCATTTCCTGCCGGAGATCATCAATCCCGAAACACTTGCACCCATGGAAGCGGGTGAAACGGGAGAGCTTGTCATTACAACACTTACCAAGGAGGGAATGCCGCTGCTGCGTTACAGGACAAGGGATCTGACATCTCTTGAAACGGGCAGATGTGAGTGCGGAAGGACGATGGCCCGTATCCAGCGCTTCAAGGGCAGGTCTGACGATATGCTTGTAATAAGGGGAGTAAATGTATTTCCTTCGCAGGTTGAGCACGCTCTGCTTACCGTGGCGGGTACTACGCCGAATTATTTTATCACCGTGGACAGAAAGGATAATAACGACACCTTTGAGGTGGCAATAGAGGTGGAGGACAGATTTTTCTCCGATGAAGTAAGGGTGCTTGAAAATCTTCGGGATAAGGTAGCAAATGCCATCCATCAGGCAGTGGGTATAAAGGCAAAGGTCAAGCTTGTGGAGCCGAATACGCTTGAGCATTCACAGGGGAAGACAAAGCATGTGTTGGATAAGAGAAATCTTGTATAAGGAGGGGTAATATGTTTATAAGACAGCTTTCGGTTTTTTTGGAAAACAAGGCGGGTACGCTGGAATCGGTATTAAAAACCTTAAAGGAAAATGATATAAATATCGAGGCCTTAAGCCTTGCCGATACCAGTGAATTCGGGCTTTTAAGGCTGATAGTGGATAAGCCGGATGAAGCAAAGAAAGCTCTTAAGGGAAGGGGCTGTACATCCACGATAAGCGATGTATTAAAGGTCAGGCTTGAACAGAGAGTGGGATTTTTAGAGGAGCTTGTATCCTCCGTATCGGAGCATGGTATAAATATCGAGTATATGTATGCCGCCTCGTCGGAGTCTGAAAGTGCGGATATGATAATAAAGACATCGGATCTGCAGGAGACGGACAGGGTATTAAAGGAACTGGGCGGAGAGTGATGATAGATTTTCATACACATGTGTTTCCGGAAAAGATCGCTCAAAGATCGGTATCCGTTCTTGCGGAAAAAGCCGGGATAAAACCTTATACCGACGGAACGCCTTCGGACTTAAGAAGACATGCTAAAGAATCGGGAGTATCACTTGCAGTGGTACTTCCGGTTATAACAAGGGAAGATCAGTTTGATTCCATATTCCGCTTTGCGTGTAAGATAAATGAGGAAAATGACACCCTGTTTTCCTTCGGTGCCGTTTATCCCGGGGATCAGGACTTAAAGGACCGCCTGAAGTTAATTAAGGAATACGGGTTAAAGGGGATAAAGATACATCCTGATTACCACGGGATCGATCTTTCGGATGACCGAACCATGGAGCTCATATATGAAGCGGCAGCACTGGACCTTGTGATATCCGTTCATGCGGGAGTCGATATCGGAATTCCGGACCCGGTGAGAAGTACACCGCAGATGGCGTTAAGGATAATAAATGAGATCGGTCCGGAAAAAATGATACTGGCGCACACCGGAGGCTGGAAGCTCTGGGATGATGTGGAAGGACTACTTGTCGGAAAGGCTGTGTATTTTGATATCTCCTTTACGGACGGCTATATCGATCCCGGACAGTGGAAGAGGATAATAGTGAACCACGGTACGGATAAGATACTATTCGGAAGTGACAGCCCGTGGAGCAGTGAGGATAAAACCGCAGAGGCAATATATAAGCTGGGGCTGTCAGCTAAAGATAATCTGAATATATTTGAAAATACCGCAAAAAAGCTCCTTAACATCGATCAGGGCAATATTTAAGAAGCCGCAGCATCAGCTACGGCATCCTTGAAAGCAGCGTACCCTCGTGCTCCTTAAGCCATTTGTTCCACCTGTCATATTCGGGGTACACTCTGTAGATCTCGTCATAGAATTTTTTTGAATGATTCATTTCTTTTCTGTGGCAGAGCTCATGCACCACCACACTGTCGATCACCTCGGGCGGGGTCAGCATAAGAAGACAGTTAAAGTTTAAGTTTCCCTTTGAGGAACAGCTGCCCCATCTGGTCTTCTGGTTCCTTATGGTGATCCTTCCGTAAGTCACACCTATGATCGGGGCAAAATACTTTACTCTCTCCGGAATGCGGATACTTGCTTTTTGGGCAAGCTCTCTTACCTCGTCCATGGAAAGCCTGCCGGTATCCTGCTTAGACTCTCTTATCTCTATCTCTTTCAGATGTTTTTCAAGCCATTTTTCGTGCTTTAATACGAAGGCTCTGATATCTTCAAGGGACATTTTCTTCGGAGCCCTGATATAGACATATCCGTCGGGCTTTATTTCAAGCGCGACGGATCTTCTTTTGCTTCGTATGAGAACGACCTTATCGTAATCTATCATTATTCCACGATAATGGTCTCTATCACCTGCTCCTTAAGGGGCCTGTCGTTATAATCGGTCTCGGTTTCGGCAATCCTATCAAGTACATCGAGTCCTTCAAGTATCTTTCCGAAGGCCGCATATGAACCGTCCAAATGAGGTGAGGTTTTGTGCATTACAAAGAACTGCGATCCGGCAGAATCGGGATCGGCTGCTCTTGCCATGGAAAGCACTCCTCTTTCATGAAGAAGATCGTTTTTTACTCCGTTTAATTCAAACTCCCCCTTTATGGAATATCCGGGGCCGCCCATACCGGTTCCGTCGGGATCTCCGCCCTGGATCATAAAGCCACTTATCACTCTGTGAAATATCAGTCCGTCATAAAATCCCTCATCTGCAAGCTTCTTGAAATTCTCTACCGTAATAGGGGCAATATCGGGGTAAAGCTCACCCTTCATCTCACCACCGTCCTTCATTTTAATAGTTACCTTGTAAGTATCAGCCATTTTTCCCTCCTTTTTTTATATGGATTGTATTATCCCTTCATCCTTCCGATAATTGAACAGATCAAGAATGCGGTTATATCTGCGATCACTATTGTTGAGCCGACCGGTGTGTTTATCAATATGGATGCCAGAATCCCGGCAAGTGCGCATACTACGGAAATCACAGCCGAAAATACCGTAACCGATAAAAAACTCTTATAGATCCTCATTGCAGAAAGTGCCGGAAAGATCACCAGAGCCGACACTAAAAGCGAGCCTACAAGATTCATGGCTATAACTATTATCACTGCGATCGTGGCGGCTATCAGAAGATTAAAAGCATTTACTCTCGTCCCGACCGCCTTTGCAAAACCGGCATCAAAAGTAACCGCGAATATCCTGTTGTAAAAGATCACAAACACTGCTACCACGATCACCGACAGGATCGCGCAAAATATCACATCGGACTGCTTTAAGGTCAGTATTGACGCGGAGCCGAAAAGCGATGTGCAGACATCTCCGGAAACATTCGAGGATGTGGGAAAACGGTTCATAAGAAGATAGCCCGTACCCAGTGCGCCGACCGAAACCATTGCTATGGCGGCATCACCCTGTATCTTGGTGTTCTGCCCCATCCATAAAAGGAGGACGGCACTTAATACCGTGACAGGGAGAGTCAAAAGCATATTATCGGTCAGATTCAGTGCAGCAGCTATGGCAATGGCACCGAAGGCGACATGCGAAAGACCGTCACCTATGTAGGAGAAGCGTTTAAGTACAAGCGTGACCCCTAAAAGAGAGGAGCACAGCGCAACAAGCACACCCACAATAAGAGCATATCTGACAAACGGATATGAAAAATACAGACGGAATGTTTCAATCATCCGTATCCACCCCTTCAAGATATTTTTTTCCCGTATCGGAATTTCTATATTCTTCAACGGTCCCGTAAAAAACATCCGAACCGATATGAAGGATGTGATCGGCATATCTTACTGCCGAAGCGATATCGTGTGATATCATTATCACAGTGATACCTTCTTTATTGAGCTTTTTTATCAGCTCGTACATTTCCATGGTAACGACCGGGTCGAGTCCGGAAACCGGTTCATCCAAAAGCAGCATACATTCCGTGGCACACAGAGCTCTTGCAAGCAGGACCCTCTGCTGCTGCCCGCCTGAAAGCTCGCGGTAGCATCTGTTCCTTAAATCCATAAGACCGAGCTTTTCCATATTTGAAAAAACCTTCGCCTTATCCTCTTTGGAATAAAAAAACCTTTTGCCAAGCTTCCCCTGACATCCAGACAGGACCACCTCGTATACGGATGCCGGAAAGTCTCTTTGAACCATTGTCTGCTGGGGAAGGTAGCCTATCTGGGTAGCCTTTAGAGCCTCATAGCTTATCTTTCCGGAAAGAGGCTCCTGAAGATGCAGTATGGTTCTCATAAGTGTTGATTTTCCGGCGCCGTTCTCTCCGACGATACAAAGATATTCTCCGGCGTTTACTTCAAATGTAAGCCCTTCCACAAGAGTTACGTTTTCGTATCCCAGAGTCAGATTTTCACATAAAAGCTGTCTCATTGCCATTCATAAATGACCGCTCAGTTTCGTAAACCGAGCGGTCAACAAAAATACTCCGTTAATAAATTATTTTGCTCCGGCCGAAGCCTTTTTTGCTATCAGCTCCTTAAGATCCCGGGCCTTATCCTTTATCCTTGAATTCACGCTTCTTGAGGATATAAGCTCGGATATGAGTCTTAATCCCACATCAAACTTATTACATTCATAGCACAACGCCGCGATAATGTAATCTATGGTATACTGGTCCATTCCGCACATCGGAAAGTCCTCGGAAGACCTTGCCTTAAGGAATCCTTCAAGAGCATTCTGCAGAAGCTCCTTTTCGTTTTCTTCACATTCCTTAAGCTGCTCTTGATATTTGGGGTCAGTCTGATCCAGACTTTCTTTTTTTCCTCTGACCACCCATGCCGTCTGCAGACACAGATAAGCCTTTTCCGAATTTTTAGCCCCCTTTACGATCGCAGTACCTATAGCCATCTGATAATGATTTATAGCCGTATCATAGTCATAAACTTCCTTCTGCTCATCATCACTTTTTGAAAAATAATTTGCCGCGATCTTTTCCCTGATAATGGATTTCTGCTTTGAGGAAACCTCGTTAAACACCTGTGCCCTTGCAGCGTAACCGCAATTGGGACACATTACCGCAGTATATTTAAGTGCGTCGAACTTATCATATTTTGGTCTTAAGTCTACATCCTGACCCAGAAGACGTGCCTTGTTGGTCTTTACGGAAAGAGCCTTAAAATCCGCTCCGCAGATGGGGCAGGTAAAGGATTTCTTTAACAGAAATTCAACCTCTTCAGCTACCTTTTTTTCCTCTTCAGCCTTTTTTAGCTCCTCGGGAGAAATTTTTGAATCCTGCTTATCCTCCGCAAAAATGTCTCCGTCCTTAATGTCGATCCCAAGATTTCCCAAACCGGATAAAATGCCCACGTTCCTACCTCCGTAAAACTTTGTTATACCCCTTTAATGCCCGTATTAAAGCGCAAATTTTATTATAATACATTGCGTCATTTTATGTCAATGTGATAGTTTGCCGGAAGGTATCAGCCCACCGGCAGCTTAAATGAAGACTTCAGGGACACAACTCTGTTAAATACAGGTGCTCCGGGAGCAGAGTCCCTGGAATCCACACAGAAAAATCCGTTACGCACAAACTGGAAGCTGTCATACACCTTTGCATCCTTAAGCCATGGCTCCACATAGCAGTCCTTCATTTCCTTAAGTGAACCGGGATTTACGTTTATCTCGCCGTTTTCGTTGTAAACTCCCTTTTCTTCATCGACGATATTTTCATAAAGTCGTGCAGTACACTTAAAAGCGGTATCGGCCTTTACCCAGTGTATCGTGCCTTTTACCTTTCTGCCCTCAAAACCGGTGCCCTGCTTTGTCTCGGGATCATAGGTGCAGTGTACGGCTGTGATATTTCCGTTTTCATCCTTGTCGCATCCCACACACTTTACAAAATAGGCATGCATAAGTCTTACTTCGTTTCCGGGGAAGAGTCTGAAATATTTCTTCGGAGGCTCTTCCATAAAATCCTCACGCTCTATGTAAAGCTCTCTGCCGAATTCGATCTGCCTGCTGCCGAGTGCCTCATTTTCGGGATTATTTACGGCATCGAGCAGCTCGGTCTGTCCCTCGGGATAATTATCGATTATGAGCTTTACGGGATCAAGAACAGCCATCACGCGCTTATCCTTATGCTTTAAGTCTTCCCTGATGCAGTATTCGAGCATATCCATCTCGACGGTGGAATTTGCCTTTGACACTCCGCAGAGCTCCACAAACTTTTGGATGGACTCGGGTGTATAGCCTCTTCTCCTTAATCCGGCGATGGAAACAAGCCTCGGATCGTCCCAGCCGTCCACTATGCCATCTTCGACAAGCTTTTTGATATATCTTTTTCCGGTCACCACGTTGTTCAGATAAAGCTTTGCAAACTCTATCTGTCTGGGAGGCTTTTCAAAACCGACGTTCTCCACAAACCAGTTATATATGGGTCTGTGATCTTCAAATTCGAGAGTGCAGATCGAATGTGAGATTCCTTCAAACGCATCCTCAAGAGGGTGCGCAAAATCATACATGGGATAAATGCACCATTTATCACCGGTATTGTGATGAGTAAGGTGTGCCACCCTGTATATGACCGGATCACGCATGTTCATATTGGGGGAGGCCATATCCACCTTGGCTCTTAAGGTCCTTTCCCCGTCCTTAAACCTGCCGTTTTTCATATCCTCAAAAAGCTTCAGGTTTTCTTCAACAGGTCTGTCCCTGTCCGGATCGTTTTTTCCGGGCTCGGTAAGAGTTCCCCTGTACTGCTTTATCTGATCGGCACTAAGCTCCGATACATATGCCTTTCCTTTTTTTATCAGGGTAACGGCCGCATCATACATTCTGTCAAAATAGTCGGATGCAAAATACAGTCTGTCCTCCCAGTCTGCCCCCAGCCATGCGACATCCTCCTTTATGGAATCCACAAATTCGGTCTTTTCCTTCGTGGGATTCGTATCATCGAATCTCAGATTGAATTTTCCGTTGTATTCCTTTGCCAGCCCGTAATTTAAAAGTATGGACTTGGCATGTCCGATATGCAGATATCCGTTCGGCTCCGGGGGAAACCTCGTCATCACGGAATCGTAAACTCCGTTTTCAAGATCCTTGTCAATTTCGATTTCAATAAAATTTCTGCTTTTCTCTTCCATAACTCCTCTTTCCGTAAGAACTGCCAATAAAAGGTCTTACTGATTGTATCATTGTGAGCGTTCTTTAGCAATGGGTTACGGGACGGTTAAGGGTTTGATTTTGACGGTTGAAGAGACTATTATAGAAAAAGCTTATGAGATTTTAAAAAGATGCGGGTACAGACCTAAAAGAACGGTAAGGGCTTGACCCGGAGGATAAGCGGAGTAAAGCGGTTTAGCATTCAGGCGGGGTGTGAAAATGGACGAATACAGATCACTTGAAAATGCGGTAAAGGGTGTAAGAGGTACCGGAGTAAGGGTTACAGGTAAAAGGGCTGTTTCAGGCGGAGATATAAATTCCTCGTTTATCTTAAAGCTGTCTGACGGTTCAAGTATCTTCATGAAGTCAAATCATATCGAGAAGATGGAGCTTTTTAAGGCGGAAAGAGACGGTCTTGCAGCCATAGCAAAGACGGGTACGATAAAGACTCCTGAGTTTCTTGCGATTGGAACCGAGGGGGAGGAAGCCTTCCTGCTTCTTGAACTCATTGAAGAGGGACAGAAGACAACGGGGTTTTTCGCAAATTTCGGAAAAAGTCTTGCAGAGCTTCACAAAGCCGATACTTCCGAATTTGTACCCGGCGGTACATATGGCTTTACGGGAGATAATTATATCGGTTCGGGTCATCAGAAAAACACACCCACGGACAGTTGGGTGGAGTTTTTTACCGAGTACAGGCTTAAGGTACAGCTTGAAAGGGCTGCTTCATACTTTGATGATGATGATAAAAAAAATATAGAAAAGCTTATGAAAAAACTGCCTAAGCTTCTGACGGAGCCCAAAAAGCCTTCGCTTTTACACGGGGATCTGTGGGGAGGCAATTTTCTTGCGGGAAGAAACGGAAAAGTATGGCTTATAGATCCCGCCGTTTATGTGGGATCGGCTGAAGCGGATATAGCGATGACAGAGCTTTTCGGCGGTTTTTCGCAGGCGTTTTACGAGGAATACAAAAAATCCGGTCTCATAACAAGAGGCTATGAAAAGCGCAGAGATATCTATAATCTGTATCATTTACTGAATCATCTGAATCTGTTCGGCTCCGGCTATCTGGCTTCGGTAAGGCGGATACTTTCGGAAAATGCGTGAACGGATTAAATCCGTTCACAATAAGAGGGGAGGATATTATGCTGGTTCCGCTTGACTGGGACAAGCCGTCGGAAGGTAATGAGGAGCTTTGCTCCAAATTTTCTTATGGTTTATATAAAACAGACGGGCATGAGATGCCCTACAGACTCTTTATCCCGAAAATGAGTGAGCCTGTACCGCTCGTGCTTTATCTGCACGGTGCCGATGCAGTCGGGCACGATAATGAAAGTCAGCTTAGAATGCACGATATCGGGACCGTACTGGTGCGTGACGGATGGCAGAAAAGACACCCGTGCATAGTGCTGGCACCGCAGTATAATGCCGATGAATACTGGAATGAACCGTGGATATACGAAGGAATATATAAGCTTATAAAAAAGTATACGGATACCGGTGCGGCAGATAAGGAAAGGATATATGTGTACGGCTACAGCGCAGGCGGAGTCGGAACTTATCATATGCTGAACACATATCCTGAGATTTTTGCATCAGCCGTTCCGATCTGCGGGGTGACCGGAAGAAAGACACTTGCGATTATTGAGGAAAAGCCGGTATGGATGGTACACGCAGCCGACGACAGGATAGTAAAGGCCAGCTACAAAAAAAGCGAATACAGGGAATTGTCCAATTTCGGCTCACATGATATCTATGAGGAATTAAAGGACAGGGCAAAGGAATTGAAATACACGGAGTATGCGAAAGGAGAAATGAAAAAGCTTTATGGGGTGAATCCCCACTGCTCGTGGGTGGCGCTTTCCGATGAAAAAAACATCGGGATCTGGGAATGGCTTTTTTCAAAAAGGATGGTTTTATGATGGATATTATCTCGATAATAGCAAAGGAAACGGATTGCAGGGCATGGCAGGCGGAAGCGGCAGTCAGGCTGATCGATGAAGGAAATACGATCCCTTTTATAGCAAGATACAGAAAGGAAGCGACGGGAAGCTTAAACGATGAGCAGCTCAGGCTTTTATATGACAGATTAAATCAGCTTAGGAATCTGGAGGAAAGAAAGCAGGAGATAATCTCGCTCATAGATGAACAGGGCAGACTTACAGACGAGCTTAAGGAAGCCATACTTGCGGCTGAAAAGCTGGTGACGGTCGAGGATCTGTACAGACCGTATAAACAGAAGAAAAAGACAAGGGCTGATATGGCTAAAAGCAGGGGACTCGAGCCGTTTGCAGAGTTTATATTAAAGCAGGATACGGATCATCCGCTTGAAGAGGAGGCATCAAAATATGTGACGGGAAGGATAGTTCCTGCTTCAGACAGCAAGGAGGATGTATTAAAGGCATCGGAAAAAGAGGTCTTAGATGCATCTGCTGCCATTGCCGGGGCTTTGGATATCATCGCGGAGCGTATCTCGGATAATGCTGCCTACCGTGAGCACATCAGGGAGGTGACCCGTGATGAGGGAAGGATAGTCTCCGAGGCAAAGGATAAAGAGACCGATTCTGTCTACCGCAATTATTACGGATATGAGGAGCCGGTTAAAAAAATGGCGGGACACAGAGTTCTCGCACTTAACAGGGGAGAGGCGGAAAAATTTCTCAGTGTTTCGGTGGCATCGCCTAAGGACAGGATACTTTCATATCTTGAAAAGCAGATACTCATTTCGGACAATCCCTATACTACTCCCGCGATAAAAGCAGCTGTGGCGGATTCTTATTCAAGGCTTATCGAGCCTTCTATCGAAAGAGAGATAAGAAACGAGCTTACCGAAATGGCAGAGGACGGAGCCATTGATGTATTCGGGAAAAACTTAAAACAGCTTCTGATGCAGCCGCCGATTGCCGGACAGACGGTACTCGGATGGGACCCGGCCTTCAGAACCGGCTGCAAGCTGGCTGTAGTCGACCCCACAGGGAGAGTTCTTGATACGACAGTGATATATCCCACGGCGCCGCATAATAAGATTGAAGAATCAAAAAAGACGCTTAAGGAGCTTATCGATAAATATAAGATTTCCCTTATTTCCATAGGAAACGGTACAGCATCGAGAGAGTCAGAGCAGGTTGTATCAGAGCTTTTGAAGGAGATTCCCGGCAGCGGTGTACAGTATGTGATAACGAATGAAGCCGGAGCCAGTGTATATTCGGCATGTAAGCTGGCAACGGAGGAATTTCCCGAATTTGATGTGGGGCAGCGGAGCGCGGCTTCCATTGCACGCCGTGTGCAGGACCCGTTGGCTGAGCTTGTCAAGATAGAGCCGAAATCAATAGGTGTGGGGCAGTATCAGCACGATATGAACCAGAAAAAGCTTTCCGAAACACTTTCGGGAGTAGTGGAGGATGCGGTAAACAGCGTCGGGGTGGATATAAATACGGCTTCCGCAGCCCTTCTTTCGTACATTGCGGGGATCTCACAGACGGTTGCAAAAAACATAGTTGCCTACAGGGAATCAAACGGAGAGTTTCATTCAAGGAAGGAACTGTTAAAGGTCGCAAAGCTCGGGCCGAAAGCCTTTGAGCAGTGTGCCGGCTTCTGCAGGATAAACGGGGGCGACGAACCGCTTGATGCGACGGGAGTGCATCCGGAGTCGTATGAAAGCGCCCGTATACTGTTAAAAAAGATGGACTGTGATATTAAGGATGAAAAAAAGATCAGTGCTTTTGAAAGATCGATCACAGATAAAAAAGCCCTTGCCGAAGAGGTGGGCTGCGGTGAGATCACGCTGATCGATATTCTTAAGGAGCTTGAAAAGCCGGGAAGAGATCCGAGAGATGAGATGCCGAAGCCGGTGCTGCGCTCTGATGTGATCGAAATGAAGGATTTAAAGCCCGGGATGCGTCTTAAGGGTACGGTCAGGAATGTTATCGATTTCGGAGCGTTTATAGATATCGGTGTCCATCAGGACGGTCTCGTGCATATCTCAAGGATGTGTGACAGGTTTATAAAGCATCCGTTAGAGGTGGTCTCTGTCGGGGACATAGTGGATGTGACCGTACTTGAGGTCGACGAGAAAAACGGCAGGATATCCCTTACCATGACAGATGAAAATGCACCTTCAAAGAGTAAAGGCAAAGATAATAAAGGTGCCGGAAAAAAGAAGGCGAAAGAAAACAACGGCGGAAAGGATCTTGCGGCACAGCTTATGGAAAGGTGGAATAAAAAAAGATGAACCGGGAGAGCCTTCAGAATTTGACCACTATGGTATCGCCGATCAGCTTTATGGATCCGCTGTCGGGATAGGAAGGCATTTCCTGTACCTCAGGCATGGATTCAAATTCTCCGGGATCCTTGAATGCGGCGTTGAAGCCGGTCCAGTTTCGCATGAAGGTCTGCCAGGAATAGTCTGAGATATATTCCTTCACATTTCCGTAGGACAGAAGCGTTACAGGCTCAAACTCGGGAAAAATGTAGATGCTGTCATTAAAATCGGCTCCGGGATGGATGAATGAAACATAAGCGGAGTCCGTGTAGCCTTCCGTGCTCTGAATCCTGGTCACAAGTGTCGTGTAGTAGCTTATGGCCTGGCTTTGCGCAAAGGTAGTCTTCATATAGCATACATTGTCAAATTTTGCGAATGATATGCAAAAAAGGAGAAAAAAGACTGCTGCCGCTGTTTCGCACAGTTTAAGGCTCTTTCTATTCAGATCCATTGCCATCTGAACCGTAAGCACCGCAAAGATAAAAATGGTGACCTGTCCGTAATACAGGTTTGAATGGATATATTCAAATTCGGTCATGATGAAGATAAAATTACCCGCAAGGGGAAGGACCAGAAGCGGTATAAGAAGCTGGATCGTTTTTATGCGATCCTTTTTTATAAGCGTTGATAAAAGGATCGCGATCATTACCAGCATGATCAAAACCATGAGCTTGTAGAAATGTTTCAGATTAAAGGTGTAGAGCGAATTTGCGATGGTTTTTTCGGGAAAAACAAATGCAAAATATGCTTTCCTTAATCTGTCAAAAAACGCACCGATGCTCATAACGCCCATTTCATTGAGTCCCGCTGTTTTCACGAGAGTTTCATGCATCACAAAAAGGAGGATGTGAAGTATCACATAATACAGGGCAAGGGACAGGATAACGGCGAGGACATATTTCAGAGACTTTCCGAAAAACCATTTCCATCTGTCCTTTGCCTTTTCATCGGAATTTTCCTTATCATATATTTCCTTAAAGAACCAGCAGACATAAAGACCGAGCCCCAGAGGGATCCAGGCCTGATAAACGCCGATGGCACAGGCCTGTAATATTATGCCTGCGATAAACAAAGGGATGGTTTTACGGGTACACACAAGATATACCCCGGCTGTCATCATAAGGAGACCCAGCATATAGTCCGGAGCTGTAAACATGAATGCGAACAGACCTGTAACTACGGGGAAACAGACCATATAAGCACTGAGAACAGAGCAAAGCAGGAGGTTTTTTATGTCGAAGAATTCCACTGCGATGCAGGCTGCGGCCGCTATGAAAAGGATCGAGACCAATGCGTTAAATGTGTTGGTGCTGTATAGCGAAATCCCGCCAAACAGTGTATACAGCTGTATCCGTCCCAAAAGGTCGAGCATCCACCTGCCGGATTTAAGGGTCAGCCCCAGTCCGAAAAGCGCTGCGGCATCATCGTGGTAGGAAAGCTTGTTGAAGATCGCTGTTCCGTGAGCTGCGATCCCGAACAGGATTCCTGAAATGAAAGTCACCTTTGTTCTTTTTTCAAGCAGGATCTTTTTTATCCCGGATATCATGTCTGTAGCCTGTTGTATCATAAATCTCTCCTCTTGCATTTTTTAAGCCGCTCTGACGGCCTTACTTTAAGATATCCCTTCAGATCCCGGACAGTCAAGTACGGTTTTCGGGATTTGAAAAAAACCACCGTCTGGTATAAAATGGTCATTGTCTGTATCTGTTAAGAAACCGGAGAGTTCTTAAACAGATATCGTTGCTTTGAATTTACACGAAAGAAAGGATGTAAAAAAGTGCCGGATATAAAACAGGCTGTGATCTTTGCGGGAGGCCTCGGAGAGCGATTAAAGCCGTTTACGGAAACGAATCCCAAGCCGATGTACAGATTTAACGACAGACCCTTTTTGGAATATCTGATCCTTCAGATAAGGGAGTGGAACATAAAGGACATAGTGATCCTCTTAGGCTACCTTCCGGAAAAGGTTACGGAATATTTCGGAGACGGCTCTAAATGGGATGTGAATATCACTTATGCCATAACTCCAGTTGAATATGATACCCAGTTCAGGCTTAAGTCTGCGGAAAAATACCTTAACGATGATTTTCTCATGATGTATTGTGACAATCTGTGTCCGGTAAATATTGAAAGACTTAAGAGCGATTATGAAAAGAATAATGCCCTGATCCAGGTTACCGCATACGCCAATGAGGATCTTTACACAAAGGATAATATGGTGATAGGTCCTGACGGCAGGGTGGAGCTTTATGACAAGACGAGAAAAGCTGAAAACCTCAAAGGCGTGGACATAGGCTATGCGCTTGTTTCCAAAAAGGTGCTGGGCCTTATGAGTGAGGAAAATGAGAATTTTGAAGCGGTTGTGTATCCCAAACTTGTTGAAAGCGGGAAACTTTATGCGACCGTGACAAAACACAGATATTATTCGATAGGCTCTTTTGAAAGGATAGATCTTACAAAGGAGTATCTTTCGGGAAAGAAATATATCTTTCTTGACAGGGACGGCGTAACGAATAAACGTCCTCCAAAAGCCGATTACGTTAAAAGACCCGAAGAATTCATCTGGATTGACGGGGCAAAGGAAGCCATAAAGCGCTTAAACGATGCCGGCTATTTCATCATTATGATCTCAAATCAGGCGGGAATAGCCAGAGGCGTTATGAGTGAAGAGGACTTTGAGGATGTCCAGAAAAAGATGACGGATGACCTTAAGGAGATCGGGGCACATATCGATGCCGTATATCATTGCCCTCACGGCTGGGATTCTGACTGCGAATGCAGAAAGCCAAAGCCCGGCATGCTCTATCAGGCGCAGAAGGATTTTTCGATAAATCTTCCGGAGTGCGTGATGGTCGGCGATGATGAAAGAGATATAATGACTGCCAATAACGCGGATATGAAGGGGATACTCATTACCGATGATTATCCGCTGTCTGATGCGGTCGATGATATACTTAATGAAAACTTTAAATTTTTTGAGGTGAAGCAGTGATAATTTCAAAGACACCATTAAGAGCGTCCCTGTTTGGCGGAGGCAGTGATTTCAGGGCTTATTTTGAAAAAAGCTCCGTGGGATACGGAAGTGTTTTAAGTGCCGCTCTTAATATGCACGTGTACATAACGGTAAACAGGAAGTTTGATGACAAGATCCGCGTGGTCTATAACGGAAACGAGCATGTGGATTCGGTGGATGAGGTAAAGCATAATATCATCAGAGAAGCCTTAAAGCTTGCGGGGATAGAAAAGGGGATCGAGGTCATTTATATGGCAGATATCCCGATGAGCAGCGCGGGAATAGGACTTGCTTCGTCAAGTGCCCTTGCGGTCGGAGTGCTTAACGGACTGCACGCCTATAAGGGAGAATTTGTCACGGCAAAGCAGCTTGCTGAGGAAGCCTGTCACATAGAGATCGAATGTCTCGGACAGCGGATTGGGATCCAGGATCAGTATGCCGTTGCCTGCGGAGGGTTTAACCGGTACAGGTTCTTAAATGACGGAACCGTTACGGTCACTCCGGGGATCATAGATCCGAAGATGCGCGAAACCCTGTCGGAGAGGCTGATGCTCTTCTTTACCGGTAATACCAGGGATTCGAGAAAGATCCTTTCGGAACAGTCGGATTCCATCGAAAAAAAGAGGAAGGATCTGGATGATCTTGTGATGACGGTGGACAGGGTCTGTGAAAGGATAGCTCAGGGCGATCTGGATTATGTTGGACAGGAGCTTGACAGAACCTGGAATATCAAGAAACAGCTTGCCGGCGGGATATCAAATCCTGATATCGATAAGATGTATGAAACCGCAAAAAAAAGCGGAGCTCTGGGAGGAAAGATCCTCGGTGCCGGAGGAGGCGGATTTATGCTGCTTTATGTACCGGACGAGGCGCGTGAATCCGTAAGAAACGGCATGAAGGCATACAGGGAAGTGCCTTTTTCGGTGGATTATCAGGGCAGCCATATCATATTTGCGGATTGACATATCATATTTGCGGATTGAGCATCAGGAGGCAGATCAAAGTAAAGGAGATAAAAGTGGATTTTACAAAACAGATCAGGGAATATCTGGAACTTGAGATAAGCATTCTGGGAAAGCTGGATACGGACGAGATAAACAGAGCAATGAATATGCTTGAGGAAACCCGTCAGAAGGGCAGCTCGGTCTATGTTTTCGGAAATGGCGGAAGCGCGGCTACCGCATCCCATATGGAAAATGATTTTAACAAGGGGATTTCCGAAAAGCTTGAAAAAAAATACAGGTTCCAGTGCATAAATGCGAACATGGCAACGATTATGGCTATCGCAAATGACAACGGATATGCCCGTGTCTTTGAGCAGCAGCTTGAGAACAAGTTAAAGCCGGAGGACGTGATAATAGCGATATCCGGAAGCGGAAATTCCGAAAATGTCATTAAAGCGGTTGAATATGCAAAAAAACAGGGCTGCAGGATCATCGGTATGACCGGATATTCGGGCGGGAAATTAAAGGAGCTTTCGGATGTGTCGCTGCATGTGCCTTTGGATAATATGCAGATCACCGAGGATGTACATATAATCTTCAATCATCTGATGATGTATGTGCTCTGCGGAGAACTGTCAGGATATCCTGTTCATTAAGGTGTTTGGCAGCTGTTTAAGCCGGAGGGTTCAGGACAGTTACAGTATTTAAGCGGAGGTGGATATGAGTAAGATTCTTGTTACGGGAGCGGCAGGCTTTATAGGCTCTCAGCTTTCCCACAGGCTGTGGCAGGATGGCGAAGAGGTGACCCTGCTGGATAATTTCTCCTATGGTTCGAAGGATAACCTGATCTTTGAAGATCACGATTTCAGGGAGGAGATCTGCAGAAAAGACATCCGTGACCTTGATTTTATGGAGAAGCTCTTTTCCGAAAAACATTTCGATGTTGTCTATCACATTGCCGGGATCACCCCTCTTCCCGATTGTCAGAATATGCCGGTCGAGGCAGTGGATGTTAATGTCAGGGGAACGGTCATCATGCTGGATCTGGTGCGGCGCTACGGTGCAAAGCAGATGATCTTTGCAAGTACCTCGGCTGTTTATGAAAATAACACGGATTTTCCTTCGGTTGAGAGCAAAGTGGAAAAACCGAGTCTCCTTTATCCGAGCACCAAGTATACATCAGAGCAGTTCTGCAAGGCCTTTTCCGATGCCTATGGCATACCGGTGGTGGTTTTAAGATTTGCAAATGTTTTCGGACCCCATATCGACTGTCTGAGAACCCAGCCTCCTGTCATGGGCTATATCATAAGGGAGCTTTTCAGGGGGAACAGGCCGGTGCTCCATTCGACCGGCGATCAGGAGAGGGATTTCATTTATGTCGATGACCTCATAGATCTGGCGCTTAAGGTAAGAAGTGCCAGAAGCTTTGATACGGTGAATGTTTCAACCGGCAGGACTGTTACGATCAATGAGATCTACAGGGTGATAAAGGAGCAGATGGGCAGGGATACGGATCCTGAGTATGCCGAAGTGGGGCATTTCTGGGCTAATTATCCCGAGTTATATGCCGATCCCTATCCGATATCAACCGAGATAATGGAAAGGGAAGTCGTTAAATATACCTGCCTTTCAAATAAACATGCGCAGGAAGAATACGGCTGGAAGCCGAAGACCTCTCTTGAAGAAGGCATTAAAAACACAGTTGAATTTTCCTGCAGGGTACTGAAAAAAGCTGAAGAAAAGGTGTGACCGGATGGATAAGATAACGCTTATAATACCCTGTTATAACGAACAGGATACCATACCATTTATGAAAAAAGAGCTCGACCGGGTGATGGGATTGTTTAAGGATGTTTCTTTTGAGGTCATCCTTGTGGACAACTGCTCGGAGGATAATACTCTTTCCATGATGAAGGAGATGCATGAAAAGGACGAGAGGTTTCAATACATATCCTTTTCCAGGAATTTCGGCAAGGATTCCTCGATGTATGCAGGTCTTAAGGCAAGCACGGGGGATTATGTCACGGTCATGGACGCGGATCTGCAGGACCCGCCGGAACTGCTCCTTGAAATGTATGAGGCCTTAAAGACCGGTGAATATGACTGCGCCGCGGCATACAGAAAAAACAGGAAGGGAGAACCCTGGCTGCGCTCAGTTCTTGCTGACCAGTTCTATAAATTCATGAGCAGGATCTCCGATGCCGATATGGTCAACGGTGCCAGGGATTTCAGGCTGATGACGAGACAGATGGTCGATGCAGTGCTTCAGCTTGAAGAAAGCCAGCGCTTTACGAAGGGCATTTTTTCGTGGGTGGGCTTCAGGACAAAATGGATACCCTTTGAAAACAGGGAGAGAGTGGCAGGAAAGACCAAGCTGCCGATGAAAAGTGCTTTTTCATATGCGATAAGAGGTATCGTTGCTTTTTCCACGGTGCCCCTCGTCGTGACCTCGGTGATAGGCATAGTGTTCTGTATAGCGGCTTTTATCTATACGATCTATGTGCTGATCAAGCAGACGGTGATGAGAGATGCCGTGCCGGGTTATCCCTCGCTGATGTGCATCCTGCTCTTCGGATTCGGGATAACGCTTATGGCCCTCGGTATTATCGGACAATATCTTGCACAGATGTATCTGGAGATCAAGCAGCGTCCGAAGTATATAATCAGAGACACCAGTATCCGCTGAATGGAAGATGCATATCGTCCACTGGACGGTTCGTGCCCGAAAACCCGTCATCCACGAAAAACTCGCAGTGATACAGTGTTCCATATAGTTTTTCGGACAGCGGATCGTTATTTTTAAAAAAAACTTGACAACCGTATCTATGACGAGTAAAATAGGCAAAGTGTCAAGCAGGTGTAGTTCAATGGTAGAACACCAGCCTTCCAAGCTGGATACGTGGGTTCGATTCCCATCACCTGCTCTTTGTTTTGCCCGTAGTTACGGGCTTTTTTTGTGAAAGCGATGAACAGGGGTTAAGGAAAGCAGGGGGTAAGAAATGGATTTAAAGCCGATCACGGACTTTATAAGGTATCTCAGGTTTACAGACGGTCTTTCGTCAAGTGATGTCATCGGATGGATATTGGCAGCGCTGGCAGGGATCATCGCATATCGCCTGATCGACAATATGCAGATGTCTATTGAAAGACACAATATGCTCAGTACGATCGAGGATGCGGTGTCGGGGCTTTTTGATTCGCAGATCGCATTTTCCATGCCGAAGGGAGAGATACCGTCGGATGATACTGCCGATAAATTCCGTGTTATGGTCCGCTCGGTGCTGCATGACGGTTCTGACTGGAAGTTCATTTTGTCTTCGGATAATCCCCAAAAGGTGGATATACGGATAGCGGACCATCAGAGATATGTACATATCCGAAATGATGCAAAGTATAATGAGTGGATATCAACACAGGCACTTCATGAAATATCATTAAAAATGCGCCGTATAGAAAAAATGTATAAGGGAGGGATAGTCAGGCGGATAGATCTTTCGGATATGTTCAGGGAGATAATTCCGCTTGGGATGAGCGGGAGGCTTGAGTTTTTTCGAAGCTATTACGGAGATTATGACGCAGAATGTCTGGCATATCTGATCATGCAGACAGTAGTATCCTGCCATAAATATCATAATGATGAGATAGTAAAGGAATTTGCCGGCTATTTCAGAAAGCACGAAGAAATATGGCCGCTCTTTTACAAAAACAGGCGTATTCTCAAATTCAGGGATGCTTTCGCATTGCACAGATTCAGGAAATTAATGGAAGGATAATAAAATAAGAAAAACAGGTGCAGAAAAATTTTTCTTGACAAAATATATTGCGCAAAATATAATAGGACAAAAGATAATAACGCGGCTGATAAAAACTGTCCCGAATCAAAGAGAGATAAAGATGAAAAGCGGACAGTAATTGAACTAAAGTAAAGCATAAAGTAACGCAAATTAAAAAGAAAGGATGGAACGAAAATGATCTATGATTATGAAGTAACAACAGGAAAGGGAGAGAAGCTGAAGCTTGCGGATTATAAAGGAAAGGTGATCCTTGTCGTTAATACTGCGACCGGATGCGGATTTACGCCTCAGTATGAGCCTATTGAGCAGTTATATAGGGATTATCACGATAAGGGGCTTGAGATCCTGGATATCCCCTGCAATCAGTTTGGAGGACAGGCTCCAGGCTCTGATGACGAGATACATGAATTCTGCACCATGCACTATAACACGACTTTCCCGCAGATGAAAAAATCTGATGTGAACGGGGAAAATGAGCTTCCGTTATATACATACTTAAAATCACAAAAGGGATTTGAAGGCTTTGAGGAGCACGAGTATAAGGCACTGCTTGAAAAAATGTTTGCCGAAGCTGATCCCGACTGGGATAAGAAGCCGGATATCAAGTGGAATTTTACAAAGTTTGTAGTGGACCGTGAAGGGAATGTCGTAGCCCGTTTTGAGCCTACGGCGGATATGAGCAGGGTTGAGGAGTGTGTTAAGGCCCTGCTGTAAATTGAGTAAAATTATGCGGCTTAAATAAAAGCAGCCGAAAAAAACAAACAGGATGTTCAGGTTAATTGTTTAAGGTTCCTAAGAACGGAGGAAAGGCATGGCAACACTTATAGCTTATTTCAGTGCGGAGGGCACTACAGCAAAGGTGGCAAAGGAATTATCGGAAAGCACGGGAGCAGATATTTTTGAAATAGTTCCCCGGGAGCCATATACAAAAGCAGATATCAGTTATATGAACCCGCTGGCCAGATGCAACCGTGAGCAGATGGGCGGGAAAGATGTTCCCGTAGCGGGAAGGATAGAGGATTTTGAGCGCTATGATACGGTTTATATAGGATTTCCGATATGGTACGGTCAGGCACCGAGAGTCGTCCATACCTTCGGGCAGGGATATGACTGGACGGGAAAGACGGTTCACATATTCGCTACATCTGGCGGAAGCGGTATCGGAAAAACGGCAGAGAAGCTTTCTCCTTCATTAAAAGGAGCCGCATCCGTTGATGCAAAGCTTGTACATAATGCTTCGGAAATATAACCGGTATATAACCGACCCTGCCCGTCTAATCCCTTGATCTTACTGATATTCTTGGCATTTCCCTTACGGATTCATACTTGTTTGCCCTTATTTTTGCCCTTATGAGATTTTTATAAGGGCAAATTCTTTTTCGGGCAGATTTGATGTCATCCCGTAAGCTTATCAAGAAGCCTTGCTTAATGAAATGGAATTAACACCGGTGGGCGATCTTAATGGCTTGGTGTATTTTATACGCGGATACTATGTGATGCTTGATGCGCTGATGTTGAATCCTGATAAAGCATTATAGCATTTTACTATAACATGAGATTACCCTGTGGCTATTTATGTGAAGGCTTTATTCTGTTTCAATCGGTATGACGAGACGATAACAGAAATTATCAGAGGAAATATGCCTGCCGACATAAGGAGCAAC
>JAGBOJ010000100.1 GCA_017633935.1 Lachnospiraceae bacterium
ATATACAGCCTTGTATTAAAGATCACTTCGTCCGCAGCCGCTTCCGTACTGGCATCTGTTATCTTTGTTTCAACTCCGGTGATCGAATCCGAGATAATTTCCACTCAGGTTGATGTTATGGCATCAATGTGGGTTATAATATGTGTATCCCTCATAAGGGAGCTTGCATATGATGAAGCTCTTAAGCCGGATCTTGCGGGGATTAGCAGGACGGCTATGCTCGGAACGGCGATGGGACTTTTATTTATATCCAAAACCAATGCGTGCATTCCTGTCGCTGTCATGCTGATATGGCTGCTTTTTGAGAGAATACGGTTAAATGACAGGATTACTGCCTTATGTGTGTACATAGCAGCAGCAGCGGCAGCAGCGGTTGTTTTTGCCATACCTTCATTTGTCAGAAATTTTAACCTGTCCGGAGATATCATTGCTTCGGACTACATGGGAAATATAGCGGTGGGCTCCTTCCTTCCGTCCTATCTTATAGTTAATGCATTAAAGAATGCGGTTCTGGTAGGGGTCTTAAGCGGGATACCGGATAATCCTCTGCGTTCCGCACAGATATTTCTGGTTAAGGGTGCGGGAAAGGTATTGGGGGTGGATATTAATGATCCGGTGATATCCTTTGTGAACGGTGAGACAGCATTTCAGGATAATACCGGACTTTCATATGAGCATGATCATGCCGGAGCCCAGTTTTTGATGATATTATTCATTGTTTTGGCATTGGTATATCTGAGTTTAAGTCTTAAGAAAAAAAAGACCGATCTGTTTATGATATTTTTGATGATACAGGCACCTGTGATGTTCTGTGTCGTAAGATGGCAGCCGTGGGGAGGCAGACTGCTCATGCCGTCCCTTGTCCTTATGATAATATTTACTGGAGGTGTGCTGGGAAATATCTTTAAGGAAAATAAGAACGCGGTATACATATTGGGAGGGGCGGTTCTGTTAATAAGCGGATTTGTGTTTATCTGTTCATATCAGTATAATTTAAGACCTGCCATACTGAATATAAGCGGAAAATACTCCAAAAACCAACTCTATTTTTATAATAATGGTTTTGAAAGTGATCTTGCAGATAATTATGAGGAAATCTGTCTGAAGGCGCTTCAGACAGAGGGTATTGAAAAAGATGGCTGCGGACTTAGTGCCGGCGGATTTATTTATCCGGAATTGAGGATACTCATGTCAAAAAATGTCAGAGTGGAGAATATAAATCCGTCATGGGAAGCAGAAGGCTTTTATCCGGCATGTATAGTTACCGCAGGCGGCGGTATGGCGGAGGGAGACACTATGATATATAACGGATACGAATATCAATGTACGGAAACGATCGGTAACGGAAGGTTTGCGCTGCTGAAGAAATGTGAACAAATTAACTGAACAGATTGCGCAGTTATTTTTAAATGAGGAAAAATATGACCTACAATGATCTAAAGAAAAATATAAAAAGAAATAAAGATAAGGAATATGGGGAAAGCTTAAATATCGCTGTGCTCGGAGATACCGCCACACAGTTTATTTCGACTGCGATAGAGGGAATGGGCTTTGAGTACGGACTTCGTGCAAATGTATATGATGCCGAATATGACTCGATAAATACCGAGATACTCGATCCTTCTTCGGGACTCTTTGCCGAAAAGCGGGATTATACGGTGATCTATATGTCCGCGGAAAAGCTCTGCGAGCATTATCAGGATACGCCGGTGTCCGAAAGAAGGAATTTTGCCGTAAATACAGCCGCAAGGATAGAAGGGTACTGGAAAAAACTGATCGATACCGGGAGCAGGATCATTCAGTTTAATTTTAACAAGCTGGATACGGGAGTATTCGGTAATTTTGCACTTAAGGAGGAGAGCTCGTTTGAATATCAGCTTATAAAGGCAAATATGCTGCTTTCCGAGCTTGCCGTAAAATATAAAAATGCCTTTATAATTGATATAGATGCCATTAAATCCCGTCTGGGAGAAGATGCTTTTTGTGACAGAAAGTTTTATTTTCAGGCAAGGATGTCGATGAGCTTTGAGGCAATAGTAGAGGCTGTCAAGCAGCTTTATGACATAATGCTGGCATTAAAGGGGAGGCTGCGCAAATGTCTGATCCTTGATCTGGATAATACTCTCTGGGGCGGGGTCATAGGCGATGACGGCTTGAAGGGCATAGAGATCGGTGAACTGGGTGCGGGAAGAGCTTATACGGATCTGCAAAGATGGTGTCTGGAGCTTGAAAAAAGAGGGGTGCTGCTTGCTGTCTGCTCAAAAAATGACGAGGATACGGCAAAGGAGCCTTTCTTGAAGCATCCCGATATGGTTCTTCATTTGGAGGATTTTGCCGTATTTGTGGCAAATTGGGAGGATAAGGCTGCAAATATAAGGTATATTCAAAAGACGCTTAATATCGGCATGGACAGTCTGGTTTTTGTGGATGACAATCCCTTTGAGAGAAATCTTGTAAAAGAGCTGATACCTGAGATCACCGTTCCCGAGCTTCCGGAAGACGCTTCAGAGTATCTTTCGTATTTACAGTCACTGCATCTTTTTGAAACAGTGTCTTTTTCGGAGGAGGATCATAAAAGGACCGAACAGTA
The DNA here is from genome assembly GCA_017633935.1 of Lachnospiraceae bacterium. Lineage (GTDB taxonomy): Bacteria > Bacillota > Clostridia > Lachnospirales > Lachnospiraceae > NK4A144. Next base: position 2,591 of record JAGBOJ010000100.1, read on the forward strand.
CAGGACCGAGGCACAGAGAAAAAATGCCCAGGAAGTGTTTTCAAATATAGATGACTATTTAAAGAGTCTTGAAATGACGGCGGTCGCCAAGCCCTTCGATGAATTTCATTTCCCGAGGATAGCCGAGCTGTCACAGAGGTCCAATCAGTTTAATCTGCGTACGATAAGGTATTCGGAAGAGGATATTAAAAGGATCGCGGGATCGGACGGATATCTGACACTATATTTTACGCTTAAGGATAAATTCGGTGACTACGGACTGGTAAGCGCGGTGATAATTGAAAAGAGAGCGGAAAATGAGGGATTTATAGACACATGGTTTATGAGCTGCAGGGTATTAAAGCGCGGCTGTGAGGAATTTATCATAAATTCGGTGGTCGAAGAGGCAAAAAATGCCGGGATCGGCAGGCTTACCGGGCAGTACATCCCTACCGCAAAAAATAAGATGGTAGCTGATATTTATGAAAAAATGGGCTTTACGCCCCTGCAGGACGGCTTATTCACACTTGAGGTAAATACTTATACACCGCATATCTGCCATATTGAAAGGAGCCTTATATAAAGCCGCCGTCGATGCCTATTATCTGTCCGGTCAGATATGAAGGAGCCTCAGCAAGCTTTAGTACAAGGTCTGCCACCTCTTCCGTGGTGCCGAAGCGACCGGCGGGAATTTCTGTCTCAAGACAGGAGCGTTCTTCATCCGAAAGAAATCTGTTCATATCCGTATCTATCACACCGCAGGCTATGGCATTGACCTGTATACCGGAAGGTGCGAGTTCTTTGGCAAGAGCTTTTGTAAATGCGTTTACCCCGCCCTTTGAGGCTGAGTATGCGACCTCTGTGGATGCTCCGGCTATTCCCCATATGGAGGAGATATTGATGATCCTTCCGCTGTGGCGGGGCACCATTTTTTTTACGGCAAAATGGCAGGTATTGAATACGGAAGTAAGATTGACCGAGATAATCTCGTCCCATTCTTCTTTTGTCATATCTTGAAGCAGACCTGTTTTGGATATTCCGGCATTGTTTACAAGGAGATCTATATGTGGAATATCTTCAAATATTGAAGATATGAAATCATAGTCAGCCACATTTCCGGTATAATGGTGACCGGGTATACAAGACATGGCTTCAGTATTATTTTGACATACAAGATATAGCTCATAGCCGTTTTCATAAAGCTTTTCGGAGACCGTTTTTCCGATACCTCTTGAGGCTCCGGTAACAAGAGCAATTTTAGCAGACATAATTTATAAAATACCTCCGGATCGTTAAAGAAAAATTTTTTTCGTTTTTTGATGGAAATTATCATTGGTATACCATAATTTGAGTGTTATGTAAATTCGTAGTATAATACGGGAGTCGCAGGATGTTTAACGATAAATCCTGCGAATAGGAAACGAATAAATTCATTTCCTATAATTGTTAAATAGGCCCGTAACAATCTTGTATACAATCAAAACGGCGAAAAATCGACATTTTTTGTTGACAAAGATATCAGAGGGTGTTATATTTAATTTCGGATTTAACAAATTCGTAATAAATCAACTGGGAGAATTATGAAGAAAAGATTGATAAAAACAGTCAGTCTGGGACTGACAATGGCAATGATAATTTCAGGAAGTTCGGTTTGCATGGGAGCAAACATGGAGGCTCTTTCGTCCGTACTTCCGGCAGCGGGTACAGCAAGGATCCTTAATGAAGGAAAATCCATCACTTCATTAAAGGCAGACAAGATCAAGAGTGCCAGAGGGATCTCAACAAACGATACTTATGGAGCCTCTGACAGAATACTGGCTTCGATGTCTTCCAGTACAGGAGACAGCATCATAACAGCTTCGGCTGATACAAACAGCGGAAATCAGGCATCAGTCGCTGAGACAAAGGAAAGCGATGCCTTAAAGGATGTAAGTACAATTCAGACAGTAGCTGCGGTAGCCAGTCCCGAACCCGAGATCATAACGGTCGGTTCAGGCTCCACGGCAGGAAATATGGAAGCGGTCGCTGCCGCCGCAAGTAAGAGCAGTGAAGCAATGCAGACTGTTGACACACAGAGTGTAAGCGAGGGTGTTTCGGTATTAAATCTTGTGGATGCGGTTGCAGCTAATAAACAGGAAGAGGAAGAAGATTTTACAAATCTTGTTATCGCTCAGGTCAATGATTATGTGAATGTCAGGAATATCGCCTCCGAAGAGGGGGAGGTCGTCGGAAAGCTTTACAATCATTCGGTAGGAGATCTCATTGAGATCGAAGGTGATTGGTACAAGATCAAATCCGGAAATGTGGAAGGATATGTAAAAGGTGAGTATTGTGTGACGGGCGAGGAGGCACAGACTCTTGCAAAGCAGGTCGGAATGAGACTCGCGGTTGTTACGACTACTACACTTTATGTAAGGAGCGAGCCTTCAAAGGAAGCCGAAGTGATCGGTATGGTTCCGATGGAGGATCAGCTGCAGGTATTGGACGAGCTTGACGGATGGGTCAAGGTTTCGGTCGAGGAAGGTGACGGCTTTGTTTCTTCTGAGTTTGTAAGGCTTTATACGGATTTTGTAAGGGCTGAGTCCAAAGCTGAAGAGGAAGCCAGACTTGCAAAGGAAGAGGCTGAAAGAGAAGCTGCAAGAAAGGCTGCCGAGGCGGCTGCAAAGAAGAATTCCAAGAGCTCATCCAAGAGTTCTTCATCCGGTTCTTCGTCGGGCGGAGCAGGCTATTCGGCTCCCGGAAGCGGAACGGGAAGCGCCGTTGCAAATTACGCACTGCAGTTCGTCGGAAATCCTTATGTATACGGCGGATCGTCACTTACAAACGGAACCGACTGCTCGGGATTTGTAATGAGTGTATATAGGAATTTCGGAGTTTCGCTCCCTCACAGCTCCGGTGCTGACAGGTCGGTCGGTTATGCTGTAGGCGGAGTGCAGAACGCACAGCCCGGTGATATCATATGCTACTCGGGTCATGTGGGAATCTATATCGGTAACGGACAGATAGTACATGCATCCACAGCCGCAACAGGTATAAAGGTATCAAATGTAAGCTACAGATCGGTACTTGCTGTAAGAAGAATATTCTGATAAAAGATAAGGCAAAGGGGACAGGGCAGAACCTGTTCCCTTTTTTTGTCCTTTTATACCGCATCATCAGATTGCAAAATAGCCGGGGGTTTGATATACTCTATGCTAACAGGTCTGAAAGATAATAAGCATCAGGCCGGTCTAATACAGAAGGGAGAAAACGTATGAATTTTATAATAGTTGGAAAGAATATAGACGTGACCCCCGGCCTTAAGCAGGCGGTAGAGGAAAAGATTGGAAAGCTTGAAAAATATTTTACGCAGGATACCGAGATACACGTCACCTTAAGCGTCGAAAAGGACAGACATAAGATAGAGGTGACGATACCTGTAAAGGGCAGCATCATCAGATCCGAACAGGTAAGCAACGATATGTATGTCTCAATAGATCTTGTGGAGGAGATAATAGAGAGACAGCTTAAAAAATATAAAACGAAGATAATAGACAAAGAGCAGGAAGCCGGAGAAAGCTTCAGGCAGGAGTATATTGATAAAGAGTATTCCGATGATGACGAGATCAGGATAGTAAGGTCAAAGAGGTTCGGGATCAAGCCTATGTATCCGGAGGATGCCTGTGTACAGATGGAGCTTTTGGGACATAATTTCTATGTTTTCAGGAATGCGGAGACAGATGAGGTAAATGTGGTATACAAAAGAAAGGGAAATACATACGGACTTATAGAGCCTGAAAACTAAGGATCAGCCGGCAGCCTTAAACGGCAGATCCATAGGACGGATTTTATAAAATACAGTCTGAAAAAATACAGGGGGAGTCATAGCTGACTTCCCCAAGATTTTAGGAAAAAATGATAACTAATATTCTGGAATATCTGGAAGATGCGGCATTGGCGTTTCCTTCAAAAACAGCATATGCGGATGAAAATTACGGGATAACATACGGCGAACTTGAAAGTACAGCCGTAAAGATCGGATCGGGGCTGCTTAAGTGCCTGATGCCGAACACCGGCAGGGCTCCCGTAATGATATATATGGAGAAAAGCCCTGCATGTATAGCAGCCTTTATGGGAGTACTCGAAAGCGGTAATTTTTATGTGCCTGTTGACATTGAGATGCCGGGGCAGAGGGTAGGATCGATCATAGAAAACCTTAAGCCCGCATTGATAATATGTGATGAGGACAGGCTGCCCGAAACAGAGAAAATAGCCTTGCAAAGAGTACGGGTGATCTCCTATGAAGAGCTGTCCGGCGCGGATGAAGATAAAAAAACACTTGAAGAAATAAGGAGCCGGCATATAGATACTGACCCTGCATATGCCATCTATACTTCAGGGTCTACGGGTGTTCCCAAAGGAGTGATAGTATCCCACAGATCGCTCATAGATTATGCCGAGCATTTTTCTCTCGCTGCAGGGTTTAAGGCGGACGATATAGCCGGCAATCAGGTCCCGTTTCACTTTGATGCTTCTCTGATAGATATATACTGCACCCTGAAAAACGGCGGCACGATGGTGATAATACCTGTCCGTCTCTTTTCGGTGCCGGCAAAGCTCCTTGAATTTATGGAAGAAAGAAGGATCACAATAATACGCTGGGTTCCGTCAGCCTTAAATATGGTTGCCGCTTTTAAGGCGTTAAAGCTTACGAGACCTTCGACCTTAAGAGAGATAATATTCGGTGCGGAAGCGATGCCGACAAAGTGCTTTAATTATTGGAAAAGCTATTATCCCGAGGCGGTATTCATACAGATCTACGGCCCTACGGAGATCACGGGGGTCTGTACGTATTATGTAGTGGACAGGGATTTCGATGACACCGAGACCATACCGATAGGTAAGCATTTAAAGAACAGCGGAGTGTTTCTTCTTGATGAAAATGACCGGCTTATCACGGAGGACAGTCCCGGAGTACAGGGGGAGATCTGCGTGCGGGGCTCAGGACTTGCAAACGGGTACATAAATTCACCTGAGATCACGGAAAAGGTTTTTACCCAGAACCCGCTTAACGGAAGCTTCCCGGAGCGCATCTACAGAACCGGTGATCTTGCGTTTTATAATGAAAAAAAGGAACTGGTATTTGCATCCCGCAAGGACTTTCAGATAAAACATATGGGGCACAGGATAGAGCTGGGAGAGATCGAAGCGGCCGCGCTAAGCCACCCCGGGATGAAAAGCGCGATCTGTCTGTTTGATGAGGAAAAAAATAAAATAATTCTTGTTTATGTGTCAGATACACTTGATGATATCAATATTTTGGGGTATCTTAAAGAGAGAATACCAAGATATATGATACCCAACATTTTTAAGAGGATTGAGGAGATGCCTCTTACGTCCGGCGGAAAAACCGACAGGGTCAGGTTGAGAGAGAGTATTTTAGGGAGGAAATGACCATGGATGAGATTATTGAGATCTTAAGCGGGATACATCCCGAGATCGATTACGAGACGGAGGATGCTCTTATAGATAAGAGGATCTTTGATTCATTTGATATAGTAACTCTTGTGGGAGAGCTTACGGATAATTATGACATTGAAATAGGACCGGAGGAGCTGATACCGGAAAATTTTAATTCCGCGGCAGGTATTTATGCGCTTGTAACACGACTGATGGAGGAGTAAAGGAGAAGCGTCTCAAATGTCTTTTGTCTCATTCTCATTTGCCTTTTTTGTTGCCGCTGCGGTACTTTTATATTATATCGTGCCCGCAAAGCACAGATATATCGTGTTGCTCGTTTTCAGCTATATATATTATGTTGCAGCCTGCGGAAAGTATGTAATATATATACTTGTGACCACTGCCGTATCCTATGCCGCGTCCATGGCTATGGAGCATTTTCGTGAGGATACGGAGAAACTGCTTAAAAACGGTGAGCTCTTAAACGACAGGGCACGGAAAAAAGAGATCAAGGCAAGGCTTAAGGGAAGACTTAAGCTTATAATGATCCTGTGTCTGTGCGTGGATATAGGGATTCTTGCGGTTCTTAAATATTCTGAATTTGTGTTTGCGAACATAAACCGCCTGAGGCTTGATTTGTTTGGAAATACTGATTTCATCGGATTCGGAAATCTGGTCATACCTCTGGGTATTTCTTTTTATACATTTCAGACTGCCGGATACATCATAGATCTTTATTATATGAGGTACAGGGCAGAGAAAAATCCCCTTAAATTTGCACTGTTTGTATCGTTCTTTCCGCAGATCATACAGGGTCCTATAAGCCGTTTTAATGAGCTTTCGGTCACTCTTTTTAACGGAAACAGGCTGAAAGCGGATAATATACGCCGCGGCCTTTGTATGATACTTTTCGGAGTGGGAAAAAAGCTGATCATAGCAGACCGTCTTTCGGCATTTATAGGACGGTCCGTGGCAAGCTACGAGGTCTTAAACGGTGAATATATGCTTCTTACACTGTTTCTGTATTCCATGCAGCTTTATGCGGACTTTTCGGGCGGTATAAACATTACCATAGGCGTGGCAAGGCTGTTTGGCGTGGAGATCACGGAAAACTTTAACAGACCCTTTTTCTCAAAGTCGGTGGCGGAATACTGGAGAAGATGGCATATCACACTCGGAACGTGGTTTCGGGATTATATCTTTTACCCCATATCAATTTCAAAACGCCTTATGAAGACCGGAAAAAGGTTAAGCGGTGTAAATGAATTTTTCGGAAAGAGATTTTCGCTTTATACGGCAACGATCATTGTGTGGACTGCGACAGGCTTCTGGCACGGTCCGGAGTGGAGATATATAGTATGGGGTCTTTTAAACGGGATAATAATGTGTGTTTCGGCAGAGCTGGAGCCGTTATATGAAAAGATCAACCGCAGGATAGGCTGGAGTGATACATCCGTACTGCATAAGATGTTCTCGGTTTTCAGGACATTCTGGATAATGAGTCTTTTAAGAACCTTTGATCTCTCGGTAAGAGGACTTGGACAGGCGGCGGGAATATTTAAAAAAATATTTACCGAATTCGGCATGATACATTCTGCCACATTGGAGGAAATGGGACTTCCTAAGGATGAACTGATGGTGGCGATGGCGGGAGTGGCGGTACTTTTCGTGATAAGCATGCTGCAAAGGAAAAAGAGTATTTATGACAGGCTTATGGGTTCAAAGGAGGTTTACAGATGGATAGTGTGCGCGGCGTCCTTAACCTTCATCGTTATCTACGGATATTACGGACCCGGCTATGATGCCGCGGATTTCATTTATATGCAGTTTTAAGATCTGTGCGGAAATAGATCTGTTTTCGCACAGATCTTTACCGGCTATAGTACACGGGGAGAGAGCTATGTGGAAAAAAACAGCGGGAATATTGGTCAGGACTTTTCTTGCACTGTTTGTTGCGGGAACCATACTGTATGTTCTGAACTCGGTATTTATGCCCAAATATGTAAGTGAAAATCAGGACGGAAATGTAACGGCGGAGTTTTATAAGATAGAAACACCGATAGATGCGGCTTATTTCGGTTCATCAACCGTTTATAACGCTATTCCTGCGGATTTTTTGTGGGACAGATACGGATTGGCTTCGTATACACGGGCAAATGCGTCACAGACGCTCTGGCAGAGCTATTATCTCATAAAAGATACGATAAAGGTTAACAGGCCGCAGCTTATCACTCTGGATGTGAGCTTTATGAAATACGGAGAGGATTTTTGCGAGGAGGGCTCAAACCGGAAGGCTATAGACGGTATGAGATTTTCTGCAGATAAGTTCAGGTGTGCGAAAGCCTCCATGTCCGGGGAGGAAAGCATTTATTCCTACATATTTCCGATCCTGAGATTTCATTCAAGGTGGAATGATCTTAAACG
>JAGBOJ010000101.1 GCA_017633935.1 Lachnospiraceae bacterium
CTCAGCGAATCCATAAGAAATGATCCTGAGGTCTTCACCCGCTACGCCGGCCATGTGATGGAGATCATCATGAAGGAGTCCTAAGCAAATGATCGTTCAGCATTTTATCACTACGGTGTTTCAAAGAGACGTTACTGTTATTTGACCGTTATAGTTTTTTGAGGATTTCAAAAATAATGGTATTTTTGCCTAAAAGCGTTTGTTGTCGCCAAAAATACCATTATTTTTTCAACCTTTGAGGATATGCCGGCAAATAACAGTAACTGATTTTCAAAAAGCCAAATACTTCGGAGTTCATAAAATAAAAGTGTTTTTGGCGACATCAAACGCTTTTAGCCAAAAACACTTTTATTTTATGAACTATAGCCAATCAATATCGGTAAAAAAGCAAGATCAACGTTCTCTCACTCCACTTTGCGGTAGTAGAACGAATTCTCCCTCTGAAGCCCGATATCCTTGTACTTCATTATCTGCTCCGTACTTCCTATAAAGAGAAGTCCGCCCGGCTTTAATGATTCCGAGAATTTCCTGAATACCTCTGCCTTTGCCTCCTCGGTAAAGTAAATAAGAACATTCCGGCAGATAATGAAATCATAATTACTGTCATACTTATCCTTTAAGAGATTATGCTCCTTAAAGGTAACACGCTTCTTTATCTCATCGGATATCTGGAAGGACGGTCCGACGGGAGTGAAATATTTCTTCTTAAAATCTGCGGGTACACCCGAAATACTCTTGGCATCGTAAAGCCCGACCTTTGCCTTTCCTATGACCGTCTTGTCAAGATCCGTAGCAAGGATCTTTATCTGGTTCATCGGAATATGCTTTGAGAATGCCATAACCAGAGAATAAGGCTCATCACCGGTAGAGCATGCGGCGCTCCAGACCTTTAAGTTCTTTCCGAAACGCTTGATAAGGTCGGGAAGGAACTGCTCATCCATCAGCTTCCACTGATCGGGATTCCTGTAAAATTCCGAAACATTTATGGTGATATAATTGATGAACTCATCAAAGATATCTCCCTTTTTCTTAAGCTCCGTTACATACTCCGGATAACCTTTGATCTCATTCTTCTTAATCAGAGAATCAATACGGCGCTTCATCTGCTGCTCCTTGTAGGAGTTCAGATCTATCTTCGTCATCGCAAGTATTTCAGCCTTAAAATCCTCGTAAGTGTTTTTCATTTAATCAAAGTCCCCTTTTATTTTATTCTTCTGTGCTTTCCTCTGCAGGAGTTTCTTCTGCGGAAGTATCATCTTTACCGGCAGCTTCATCCTCTTTTACCTCGGGCTCGGGAAGAAGGGCTTTTACCGAAAGACTGATCTTCTTTTCAGCCTCGTCAAAATCCACTACCTTTGCCGTTACCTCTTCGCCGGTCTTCAAAACATCCGAAGGCTTTGCGATATGCTCATGCGATATCTGCGAAACATGAAGCAGTGCATCGATTCCGGGCTCAAGCTCTATGAATGCCCCGAAATCGGTCATTCTTGCAACCTTTCCGGTCACTTCGCTGCCTACGGCATATTTCTCACCTGCATTTATCCAGGGGTTCTTGTCCGGGAACTTCATGGAAAGAGCCACCTTGTTGCCGTTGATGTCTTTAATGAGCACAGAAACCGTATCGCCTACCTTTAATATCTTTCTGGGGCTTTCAACATGTCCCCATGACATCTCGGAAATATGAAGGAGTCCGTCAAGACCGCCGAGATCTATGAAAGCACCGAATTCGGTGATATTCTTCACAACACCCTCTACGGTGTCTCCGACATGAATCTTCTCGAAAAGCTCTTTTCTTAAGGCTTCGTTCTTTTCCTTCACAAGAACCTTTCTGTCTCCGATGATCCTCCTCCTGCGGGGATTGAACTCGGTTATCACAAATTCTATCTCCTGATCGAGATATTTGTTAAGATCTCTTTCAAAGGTATCCGAAACAAGGCTTGCCGGTATAAATACCTTTGTATCCTCAAAGCTTACCGAAAGTCCGCCGTCAAGCACCTTTACAACCTTTGCTTTAAGCACTTCCTTATTATTGAAGGCCTCCTCAAGACGCTTATTGCCTTTATCCTGTGCAAGACGCTTGTATGTAAGGACTACCTGTCCGTCACCGTCGTTCACCTTAAGCACCTTGGCCTCCATCTTGTCTCCCACATTCACAACCGTGGTCAGATCCCGATTGGATTCGTTTGAATACTCATTGGCCGTGATGATGCCGTCGGCCTTGTATCCGATATTCAGGACGATCTCGTCCGGTTTGACGGAAATGACGCTGCCTTCAACAACCTCTCCTGTGTGTATTGTTTTAAATGTTTCGTTAAGCATTTGTTCAAATGTCATCTCTTCTGACATATCTTTGAACCTCCTCAATAATTTTATTTGGGGTCGAAGCCCCGGCAGTAATACCTACACAAGCAGTTGATTTTGAGAAAATATCATTCCGTGAAACCAAGTCGTCAAGTGTCTGTACAAAAACCGTGTTGTGGCACAGTCCCAAACAAATCTCATATAGTTTTTTTGAATTGGAACTGCTGACATCCCCTATCACAATCATACAATCTACATCCGAGGCAAGCTGTCCAGCTTCCTTCTGCCGTTCGGATGTGGCATTGCATATTGTATTCACAACATTAACACTATACTCTTTTTTGTCAAATATTTCAACAATTTCTTTAAATTTATTAACATTAAATGTGGTCTGTGCCGCAAGGCACACGCTTTTGCGCCCGGGATTTGAGAAATTTACGGCATCCTCCGGCTCTTCGATGACCGTCACATCATCCCCCGCAAAGCTTATTATCCCCTGGACCTCCGGATGATCCCTGTTCCCCGCGATCACGATCTTTTTTCCTTTCAGGGCCTCATCCCTTACAAGCTTATGTATCTTTAACACAAACGGACAGGTTGCATCTATTATCTTCAGGTTTCTTTTTTCAAGTGCCTCGTAGACCTCTTTTCCGACACCGTGGGATCTTATGATGACCGTACCGTCTTCAATGCCGTCAAGCTCGTTTATGTCGTTTATTATGCGCACACCCTTCCCCGATAATTCCTTTATGACCTGTTCGTTATGTATTATCGGCCCGTAGGTATATATGGTCTCGTTTGTTTCTATCGCTTCATAGACGGCATCCACCGCCTTTTTTACACCGAAGCAGAAGCCCGCGGTCTTTGCTGTCCTTACATCCATGACACTATCCTGTCCGATGCCTCTTCGGCAGTCATATTTCCGGTATCGAGCACCACGGCATCCCACGCTTTTCTTAAAGGCGATTCCTCCCTTGTCATATCCCTGTGATCACGGTCGCGTATCTCCTTTTCTATCTCTTCAGGATCGCTTTTTATACCCTTTGCCATATTTTCGTCATATCTGCGTTTTGCCCTGACAGATACAGGCGCGGTCATATACACCTTAAGATATGCATGCGGCAGCACACAGGTACCTATATCCCTTCCGTCCATCACCACATCATTCTTTGCGGCAAGCTCCTTCTGGAGGGCAACCATCCTTTCGCGGACCGCTTTAAAAGCGGAGGTCTTTGAAGCAGCCATGCTGACCTCCCCGCTCCTTATCCTGTCGTTTACGTTTTCTCCGTTCAGATATATGCACTGCACCCCGTTTTCATATTTTATGCAGATATCGGCCCTGATAGCATTTTCCTCCACAGCCTCCCTGTCATCGGGCGATATGCCTTCATCCAGCATGAATAGTGCCATGGCACGGTACATCGCTCCCGTATCAACATAGATCATCTTAAGCTTTTTTGCCACAAGCTTTGCCACCGTCGACTTTCCCGCCCCCGCAGGACCGTCTATGGCTATATTTTTCGGTCTGTTGCTTACCATGTTGTCCTTCCTTCCTCACTCTTTAAGCCTTTTATATACGGCCGTTGCCGCCGCGTGTCCGCTGCTCCACGCTATCTGAAGATTATATCCGCCCGTCATGGCAGCTATATCCACCGTCTCACCGGCAAAATAAAGTCCTTTTACTTTTTTTGACCCGAAGGTTTTCGGATCAAGCTCCTTTACATCCACGCCGCCCTTGGTAATGACAGCCTCCTCAAATCCCCTTACAGATGCTATATCAAGCCTGAAATCCTTTAAGACCCTTAAGAGCCCCGCTCTTTCCGCTTTCGTGACCGAATTCACCTTTTTATCCGGACGTATGCCGCTCTTTTCGACCACCACACCTATAAGCTTTGACGGCAGGAGCTTTGAAAGGCAGTTTGCAAAATCCCTGTTCTCGTTTTCCTTAAAATCCCTTAAAAGCCGCTTGTCAAGCTCCTCTTTACTTAGTGCCGGCTTAAAGTCGATATGCAGAACAGGGCTTTTTAAGAATATCTGCGGATCTGCGGCTCCCGTTAAAGAAAGGATCACCGGACCCGATACCCCGAAATGGGTAAAAAGCATCTCCCCGAACTGTTCGTAAAGCTTTTTATTTTCAAGCGTCACTTCTATCCTGATATTTTTAAGGGAAAGCCCCTGCAGACGTTTGCAGGTATCTCCTTTAATATTTAAGGGAACAAGCGCCGGATGGCACTCCCTGACCAAATGCCCCGCTTTTTTTGCAAATTCATACCCGTCTCCGGTAGACCCCGTCGAAGGATAGGATAATCCGCCGGTAGCCACTATCACATTATCCGATCCATAGGATGAGCCGTTACAGATGACGCCTTTTACGGCTCCGTGATCTATGATAATGTCGTCCGCCCTTGTGTTATAAAGGATATCCGCCCTGTCCTTTATGTTTGAAAGCAGCGCTGCCGTAACATCCGAAGCCTTGTCACTTGCCGGAAAGGCCCTGTTCCCGCGTTCGATCTTTGTTTTAAGACCGATGCTCTCAAAATGATCCACCACATCGCTGTTTCCGAAAGCCCTGAGCGAAGAATACATAAACCTTGAATTGGTATTTATATTTTCGATCACCGTATCAAAATCAGATACGTTCGTAAAATTGCATCTGCCCTTTCCGGTTATATAAAGCTTCTTTCCGGCCTTTTCGTTCTTTTCTATAACAAGTGTTTTTAATCCGTATCCCACAGCCGTATCCGCAGCCATAAGTCCCGCGGCTCCGGCTCCTATGATTATGACATCATACCTTTTCATCCCGCCGACACCCTTGAGGTCTTTAACGGTCACGTTCCCGAAAAAGCCATATAGGTCGCAACGAGCAGCTCTTCGATCTCCTTTTCGGTCATATCGAAGTCATCCTTTAATACCATGCAGGCTATCCCGTGAATGAATATCCACATACGCATAAAGAGCACGGAAAATTCATCCTGCGATACCCCGTGCATTTTTTTGTATTCATTTATAACAAAATTATTCTCTCCGCCGTTTATAAGGTCATAAAGACTCTTTCCCGAATCATTGTCGTCAAAAAATATGATCTTGAAAAGATTCGGATACGCTGAAGCAAACCTGATATAAACAAGCCCTAAATCCACAAAGGGCGTGTCGTTTACCGATCCCGCATTTTTATAAAATTCGGAATAAAAATCCGCGCATTTATCGTACAGCTCCGCTTCCAGCTCTCCCATATTCTCATATGCCCTGAATATGGGCTGCGTGGAACAGCCGCACTTCACCGCAAGATTCCTTGCCGAAAATTTTTCCATTCCTTTGTCACGTACAAGCTCAAAAGCTCCCTCTAACAGCATCTCCCTTGTAACAACCTGTCTTCTCGCCATTGCTCCTACCTCTCTTATATGCCGGACATTTAAGGGGGATTAACTTCCCTTAAAACATCGGACTTTTTAAAGATTGTGCCTGTTATTTTAATATAGAAGTCTTTGATTTGCAATATCATCTTGATTTTTTTTAGGTGATTTTGGTAGACATAATATTCTTTTCGTGCTAATATACTTGATAATGCCGGGGTCAAAATCTCCTTTTGCCCCAGCTTATGTCACGAATTGCGTCTACGCTCCGGTCGTTGCAGAGCAAACGTCTACCGGACGTTTTGCAACGCGCAACAGCGCTTCTTGTTCGTGGGCACACGGAGGATAAAAATATGTCCCAGTACAAAACCGAAAAAGAAAACGAGGCCCGTTTTAAGGCGGAGGCCATAAATAAACAGATGCCGCGGTTTGTACGCAGCTTTTTTATGGAGGAGGAAAACCATTTAAGCGGGATGACTCTCTATTCCTATGCTACGGAGCTTCATACCTTTTTTGTGTTTTTAAGAGATAACAACCCTTATTTTAAGAAAAAGGAATTACATGAGATAACGGTCGAGGACATTGACAGGCTCAACGATGAAGACATCGCGGAGTTTCTTCACGATCTGAGGATGCCGAAGGAAAGAAACAGCAACAGCGGCTTAAGCGTCTGTACGGAAACCACGATCATGCATTATATGGTAAGCTTAAACCGGCTTTTTTCCTACCTCACCGCCCGCGGCTATGTTAAAAAAAACCCCGTGGAGATGATAAAGCGCGGACGTGTCAAGAAAAAAGAGATCATTTATCTTGAAAGGGATGAAAAAAACGATCTTATAAATACGATTTCCACCGGTGACGGTCTTACCAAAAACCAGCTTAAATTCCACGATATCAAGGCTGCCAAGCGCGACAGCGCCATATGTACCATCCTCCTTGATACCGGAGTCCGTGTTTCAGAGCTCGTGGGAATGAACCTAAACGACATCAATTTTACCAAGCACGGGATCAAGGTCTTCAGAAAGGGCGGAAATTTTGATACAGTCTATATGTCCGATAATGCAGAGGCCGTTCTTTCTGATTATATCGAAAACGGAAGAGGCTTTTACAAGCCGGACAAGGATGAGCAGGCCGTATTCCTAAACCGTCAGGGAAAGCGCCTTTCGGTAAGATCGGTAGAGCTTCTGGTAAAAAAATACATGTACACCTCGGTGCCCGATAAGGCCGACCGCATCACTCCACATAAGCTCAGAACGACCTTTGCCGAAACGATGCTCTTAAAGACAGGCGATGTCGAGAAGGTCCAAAAGCTTATGGGACACTCCTCCATTTCAAGCACGATGCATTATGTCACAAGTACCGAGGCTTCCATAGAAGCTGTCAGAAATCTTTCGCAGGATTAAAGATGAGTATAGAACAGATCCTTTTTATATATTTTAGTATAATCAATGTGATCGCCTTTATTATGTACGGCATAGACAAGGCTCTTGCAAAGGCGCAAAAATACCGCATAAGCGAGGCTTCCCTTCTCTTTGTGGCCTTTTTGGGCGGCTCTGCGGGTGCTTTATGCGGTATGTTTCTCTTTCATCACAAGACCAGAAAACCGGTGTTCCTTATATGCGTCCCTCTTTTTCTGATCCTTCAGACCTGTGTTATGATATGGTTTTTCTTCTATTCAAACATTAAGATAAGTATACTTTACTGAGATAAAGCCTGTTTCATTTACGTTTCTTTTCTCTTGCAGCCTCAACATTTGCGATAAATTCGCTTAAAAGCTCCACCGTCCCGTCTATTCCGAGTACCGTTGAGTTTACGGCAAGATCATAGGTGTCCACACTGCCCCACTTTTTTGATGAATAATAATCATAATAGCTCTTCCTCTGCTTGTCCTTTTTCATCATCATATCCCTTGCCTTTGCTTCAGTCAGATTATACTTTTCCATTATCCTTTTTATCTTGACTTCATTTTTACCGGCTATGAATACGCTTATAAGATTATCCCTGTCTGCAAGCGCATAATCCGCGCACCTTCCGACTATGACGCAGGGTCCTTCCTCGGCGATCTTTTTTATTGTATCAAACTGCGCCAGAAATACCCTGTGGCTTACCGGCATATCCACATATGCTGACGAATTGTAGCCGAAAGAATAGGTGTCCATCACAAGATTGTAAAGGAAGGAGCTGGTCGGCACCTCATCATGGTTTTGAAGCACCTCTTCGCACAGGCCGGAATCCTTTGCCGCCCTTGCGAGCAATTCCTTATCAAAAAAGGGAATATCAAACCTTTGTGCAAGCTTTTTTGCTATCTCCCTTCCGCCCGATCCAAACTCTCTGCCTATGGTAATCGCTGAATTCATGATATATCTCCTTATCGCATATTGGGAACAGTTCCTAGTGTAATTATACTACATCTTCCTTAATTTTTCTAATATATCCTCAAAATACTTGGGAACAGGCGCATAAACCTCAATGTACTCACCTGTTGAGGGCTTCTTAAAGCCCGACTTATAAGCATGCAGCGTCTGACCCTGAGTCTTAAAAGCAGATCTCCCGTCCGAATATACCTCGTCTCCGAGCACCGGATGCTGAATGCTTGCCATATGCACCCTGATCTGATGGGTACGCCCTGTTTCAAGGGAGCATTCTATATAGGTGTAATCCTTAAAACGTTCCAAGACGGTGTAATGCGTAACGGCCCTTTTACCCTGCTTTACATCGACTGCCATCTTTTTCCTGTCCTTACTGCTCCTTCCTACAGGCTTATCCACAGTCCCCTTATCCTCTTTTATGACACCCTTTACAATACATCGGTATCTGCGGTCTATGGTATGCTTTGAAAGCTGCTCTGCGATAGAGGCATGGGCCGAATCATTTTTACAGACGATCAATGCCCCTGTGGTATCCATATCTATCCTGTGTACTATTCCCGGCCTCATAACGCCGTTTATCCCCGACAGATCCCTGCAATGATACATAAGAGCATTTACCAGCGTGCCGGTATAATGTCCGTTTGCCGGGTGAACCACCATACCCTTGGGCTTATTTACCACGAGCAGCTCCTCGTCCTCATATAAAATATCAAGCGGTATGTTTTCGGGAACGATATCCGGGATCTCATCATCCGGCAATATAAGGCTGATCTCGTCATTTTCCTTAAGCTTCCTGTCAACCTCGGCTGCCTGTCCGTTTATTTTTACCGCTCCGGACCTTATCAGCCGGCTCACCCTGTTCCTGCTTAAGTCATCATAGAACTCGGATATCCCCTTATCCGCGCGGAGCCCCGTAAGCTCCCCCGGCACCTTAAAAGAGAGGTCTTTACCGCTCATCCTTTACTTCTTCTTTCTCTTTTTTATCCTCTATATCTTCTTTATCCTGTTTATCTTCTTTATCCTCTTTCTCTTCCTTCTCTTCGATGTCTTCCTCTTTCTCTTCCTCTTTTTCTTCCTTTATTTCTTCTTTTATTTCTTCCTTTATTTCCCCGTTTATCTCCTCTTCTTTATCCGTCGCGTTTCCGATCATCGAGGAATGAACTCTCACCGCATATACCTTTTTAAGATCCAGATCCTCCTCCCTGTAGAAGAACAAAAGCAGAATCACGAGTACCGCCGTGGCTGTCGTCACATAGACATCCGCCACATTGAAAACAGGGAAGTTGATATATGAAATATAGAAAAAATCGATCACATAATTAAGAGTGATCCTGTCATACAGATTACCTGCGGCTCCCGCTATCAGCAGACACAGACATATCCTTAAGGCCCTGTATTTTTCGGTGGCAGGCAGAAATGCAAGCGCGCAAAGCATCAAAGCCATAAATACCACGCCCACGATGATAAACAATATTCTCTGATCCTGAAGCATACCGAAAGCGGCCCCGCGGTTTTCAAGATACTGCAGTTCAAAAATACCCCGTATAAGCTCCTTTGGCCCGTTTACCATAAGGGTGCCCCGTGCAATGGTCTTTGTGACCCTGTCGATCCCGAAAAGCACAAGTGCGATAAGTATATCGGCTGTAAAATATATGATCCTCTTCTTCTTACTCATTTTTAACCTCTGTCATTTTTATTTCCGCCCGCAGACCAGTAAACAAGGAGCTGTTCACAGATCACATGTACATATGGACACATGGACAGGTCAGATGTACAGGTGATTTTATAACAGTTCCAAGGGTCATCAGTCGAATTCATCCGTAATAATAAGCTGCTTTATTGCATCAAGTATCTCTTCGTCGGTCACGGTCGTATCTATAACGGCCTTCCCCGGCTTTTTAAGCAATATGAATTTAAGCCTGTTTCCCTGCATCTTCTTGTCCGACTTCGTGAGCTTTAATATCTCATCCGCATCGGCATCGTCATTAAGGCTTATCGGCAGGAAAAAGGGCAGATACATATCCCTTATCTCATAAAACTCCTCCGTGGAAAGCTGCTGCCTTTTATACGAAATATAGCAGGCTGCTATCGAGCCAAGCGCCACACATTCCCCGTGCGTAAGCTTAAAGTCCGAATATTTCTCGATCGCGTGTCCTATGGTATGTCCAAAATTAAGCAGTGCCCTCTCTCCCTGCTCCGTTGGGTCTTTTTCCACCACGTCCCTTTTGATCTCAAGAGACCTCTTTATGACTTTTTTAAGTACATCCACTTCCCTGTCGTTTATCTCATTGAAATTGTTGACGATATATTCATAATACGTCTCATCCCTGATAAGCCCGTGCTTTATGACCTCAGCCATACCGCTTGCAAACTGCCTTGCAGACAGGCTCTCAAGCGCAGAAAGATTCATATAGACAAGTCTTGGCATATAAAACGCGCCTACCATATTTTTATAACTGTCAAGATCGACTCCGGTCTTTCCGCCTATGGATGAATCCGTACATGAAAGCAGGGTTGTCGGAAGCTGGATGAAGTCTATCCCTCTTAAATAGGTTGCTGCCGCAAATCCCGTAAGATCCCCGACAACTCCGCCGCCAAGGGCAATCAGCACATCCTTTCTGTCAAATCTGTTTTCTATAAGATGTGTATAGAGCTTTCTGACCGTGTCCAGATTTTTATTCTCTTCCCCTGCCTCAAAAACAAAAACCGTCACCGTCAGGGCAATGCTTTTAAGCTCTCTTTCCACCTCCGATGCATAAAGATCCGACACATTCGAGTCCGTAACTATGCACATCCTTCTTTTTTCGTATCCGAGCTCTTTAACGGCACCCTCAAGTCCCGAAAAATCCTTTTCAAGGATTATCTCATAGCCCTTTTTCTCATCTTTTTCATCCGTATGAACAAATAATCTGTCCGCCATATCAAAACTCCCCCTGCATCCTTTTTATACACAACTATACCATTCTACCCTATTACCTCCGGTCTGTCCAATGCAAAACATTTATGACCCAAACATCATTGTGCGCCATTCGCCAAACACACGCAGGCGTGTGATAGCTCATTGCTCGCAGGTATTAAAAGAGCGGCCGGTGGGAAGCCGTCCGCTCTCTTTTTAGGGAAATCCACATTTAAGGAAAAAACACCTGATCAAATTATTTTCTGTTGTCGTACATATTGATCGAGCCGCTTAAAAGATCCTGAAAATCACCCGATATGTCGACACTCCTGGGGGTCACTATAAATATATTTCTGGAAATCTTCTGAAGATTACCGTCAAGCGCGGCATTTGCTCCGGATGTATAATCCATGATCCTCTGTGCCACTTCTGTGGGTATTCCTTCAAGATTTATAAATACAGTATGATTTTCAAGCAGTGTATCAACCACAGCCTTGCTGTCCTCTACGGAGGTGGGCTTTATAACGCATACCTCCATTCCGGAATTATTGAACGCCGACTTCCTTGTACGGGGCATCGGAGTAACCTTTGATTTGGATATCGGTCTGAAATCCTCCTCATCATCGTCATCGATGCTGCTGTTTCTGGATGACCTTCTTCTTGAGACCACTATATCTTCATCTTCGTCCTCATACTCGTAATCGTCGTAATCCTCGTCTCCGATACGCAGCGTATTTACAACCTTGTCAAAAAATCCCATCGAATATATCCTCCTGCATCTTCGAAGCAGGTCAGATTTTATAATCCCTTGCTCCGAATATTCCGGTTCCGACTCTGACCATTGTGGCTCCCTCTTCGATCGCCACCTCGTAGTCACCTGTCATTCCCATTGACATAACATCTACTGTCCTATTATTACAAAGTTTACTCATTATGTCAACATCTAATTTCAACATTTTTTGAAAAAATTTGCGATTTTGCTCCGGATCCACAACATATGGTGCTATACACATAAGTCCTTTTACGTTCACATAAGAAAGTTCCATAACTTTCTGCACGAGTTCAAAAGTATCCTCAGGCCGTACTCCGAACTTAGTCTCCTCACCCGCAATATTAACCTCGATAAGTATATCCGCTTTTATATTTTTCTTTTCTGCCTGCTTATTTATCTCCTCTGCAAGCCCGAAGGAATCCACTCCGTGTATCAGCACAGCCTTATCCACGATATACTTAACCTTGTTTTTTTGAAGATGGCCTATCATATGCCATCTGATATCCTTGGGAAGCTTTTCGTATTTATCGACAAGCTCCTGTACCTTGTTCTCACCGAAATCGCGTATGCCGGCATTATATGCCTCCATTATATCCTCTGCGGGCTTTGTCTTGCTGACAGCGATCAGCGTGACCTCGCTCCTTTCCCTTCCCGCCTTAAGACATGCCCTGCTTATATTTTCTTCCACTTTTTTAAGGTTTTCCGTTATCATATCTTCCTCCTTAATGAAGCTTTTACAGATTGATCCCCGTGTCGGTGTTTGTCACGAAGTCGTTATCGTTTACCCCGTCACCGTCAAGCACGATATAGTCATAAACCTGAAGATCGTATTGGGATTTTGAGTTTACTATGGAATACTCGGTATTGGAATTGATTATCTCGATATTCGTAAAATCGGCATATCCCTTGTTCATATTATAGACTCCGGTGAGGCTGTCCTTTGATCTTACAGTATATTCCGATGCGGAATCCGGCTTAATGAGCACATCTCCCGCATTGAATACCGCAGTATCTATATAGAGCATGCCGTCCACATCGTTATAGATATCCGCCGATACAAATTCGGCAGACTCACTTCCGTCCTCAAGGTAGGACCGCCTTATAAATCCGGTAGCATCATTGACTCCGGTGGTCAGATACTCCTCCGGCACAAGATAAAATTCCTTCTTTACTATAGCCGAATTCGGAACCTTAAGCCCCTTTGTCTCCTCCAGCTCAAGCTCTATGTCTATATATCTGTCGGATGCAAAGGTTATCATCGAATTGGTAAAGGTCAGTACCAGATAATCACCGTCCCCGTTTTCAATCAGGTCGGTCTTTCCCCATGACTCGTAATCATTTCGCAAAAATCTGACCTTGATATATGAATTTTCACTTACGGACTTCTTCGTATCCTCATCAACGGCGACCACTATCGACCACTCCTCATCGGTTATGAGCTTGTATGCGGTATCTCCGGCCGCCACCAGAGACCCGTCGGTAAGAAAGGTCTTTTCATGCTGTGTTTCATCAAGAATATCCGCATTCACCTCACCCGGCTTTAAGTTTTCAAGCCCGTCATAATTATAAACAACTATTCCGGAATTTGGTGAATACCCCAGATTTATGAGATTTTGGGCAATATTTCCCGAAAGACTCTGCAGATTTGCCAGTGCATTCTGATTTGCCAGCTTTTTAACGGTTCCCGTCAGACTCTCCTTGGCAGGATATATCAGACGGAAGGCACCGTCATCATAATCGGTCCTGAAGCTTATCAGCTCCTGCTTAAGCTCTTTAAGCTCCTCCTCCGACAGGATATTGTTTACCATGCGACTGTCTTCTATCATCTGCGACAGCGTTCCGCTTTCATCAACAGAATAAACGAGCCCACCCCTGGAGGTATGCTCGTTTTCCTTTGCGTAATAATTGATATAACCCGCGTCATTTACGCTCACAAGGCTTTCACTTCTTACAGCCACGCCGCGAAAAGATGAATTTACAGCTAAAGACCCTACGGTCACCTCATATCCGGTCAGATGAGTCGTATGCAGATAAGCATAGACTATAAACAGTATATATACGAAGATCGCCCCGAAGATCAGAAGCCCCGCATTAAAATGAAACGGTTTTCTGTATTTAATTGTCTTCTTTTCAGAAGATGCCATTTTTACAGAGCTACTATTACCTTGTTCTTTAATTCTTCAGGTAACGAATCCTTTTCAACGGATATGCTGATTGTGACCGATACGTTAAACTTTGTGCTTATCTCGTCTATCTTCTTAAGGGACTCCTCATATTTTCCGTCCTTAACGGCAGCCGAGATGAGGTATGTATCTATAAAGAGCTGTTCGAGGTCATGATCGGCAGAGATGATACCGCTGATAAAGCCGGTAAATTCCTCTGAGGTACGGATCAGATACTCGCCTACATTTACCAGTCTTATGGAATTTTTCAACTCGAACATATGAGATGAATCCTTATCCACAAACACCAGATTACCCTTGGCGTTTTTTGCTGCCTCGTTTACCTTGTCCAATAATATCTTGGTCTTGCCTTTACCCTTCTCTCCTACTATAAGCTGTACCATATCAGCTCTTCCTCCTTAATCTTAATCACTGTTTACTTATAAGGCCTTGCGGCTTTGATCATTCTTAAATTATAGTCTATCCACAGTCAAAACACAAGCGCATAATATCCTGCCTCCGAAGCGGACTAAAACCGGGAAGCTGCAAATCCTAAGTCAGCATCGTGAGCATACTGTTTGTTTTTTCGTAGAGGACATCGGCATTCTTCGCCCTCATTACCACTGATATGTACGAGTTTCCGGAGGAATCCTTTGACAGCAGGATAAGGTTTGCGCCTGCAAGCATTGTGGTCCCCGTCTTTCCGCCAATGATATTTACCTGTGTGGGAGCATTTACCTGACCCCTGAAATACCTGTTTGTCGAGGTACACGAAAACTCAACGGAGTCTCCCGCCATATTCTTATATACCGTGGAATATTCCGACATCCCGATTATTTCGATGAATTTCCCGTATTTGATGGCCTCGTTAAACATCAGATACATATCATATGATGACGTATAATGATTGTCATCATGCAGGCCGCTGGGATTCACAAAATTTGTATTGGTCGCCCCCAGCTTCTTTGCCCTTTCATTCATAAGCACAGCAAAGCCGTCTATCGAGCCCCCCACATTGACCGCTATAAGATTTGCTACATCGTTTGCCGAGTATATGAGAAGGAAATGAAGCGCCTGATCAAGCGTCATCGTATCCCCGGCCTTTAACCCGATCTTCTGTACATCATCCTCCGTAAGCACACAGCTCTCATCTGCCGTGAGGATCTTATCCATATCGCAGTTTTCTATGGCCACAAGTGCGGTCATCACCTTTGTAAGGCTTGCCGGATACAGTCTTGCGTAGACATTTTTGGAATACATCGTCTTTTTATTCTTGATATCAAAAAAGGCTGCTGATCCGTAAGAATCAGCCCCGGCCTCTATCTCATTTGCAGAAGAGGAATCCCCCTCCGGGATACACAGATCCTCCGCAAAAGCCGCGGCTGTATTATAGGTATCGTTAGATTCAAATCTGAAGGAATTGTTTGTGGTATCCTTATCGTAAGGAAGCGCAATGTCCCCGTTTTGTGCGCAGCCTGTAAGCAGACTGACACTGAAAAGCGCCGGTATAAGGATCGCTGCAAGCATTCTTTTTATCGATCTATTTATACATTTCACGCCACTCAAGATCTCCTCTGTCAAGCGATTTTATCAAAAGCTCTGCCGTCGCCAGATTGGTCGCAAGCGGTATATTGTGCATATCACAAAGCCTGCATATATTTCCGGTATCCGTATCCGGCTGCGATACTACCTGCGCGTCCCTTAAAAAGATCACCAGATCTATCTCATTCTGGTCTATCTGGGCACCGAGCTGCTGTTCCCCGCCAAGATTTCCCGAAAGGTACTTGTGAACGTTTAAATTAGTGACCTCCTCTATAAGCCTTCCCGTCGTTCCGGTCGCATACAGCTCATGCCTGCTTAAGATCCCGCGATAAGCAATGCAGAAATTCTGCATCAGCTTCCTTTTTGCCTCATTTGCCACAAGTCCGATATTCATTTACCCACCCTCTCCTTATGTCCTTGTATAAACGCCTAAAAAATGTGTCCCGCTAAAAATCCAGTTCTATACCCTGCATACGCTTTTCGGTGATTCGCGAAAGCCCCACATTTAAAACCAGCCCGATCTCGGTAAATACGGTAATGAGTGATGTCGATCCGTAGCTGATAAACGGCAGCGGAAGTCCGGTATTGGGAAGAAGACCGGTGGCCACTCCTATATTTACGAAGCTCTGTACCCCGATATGGGCAGCCACCCCCGCACATATAAGAGTCCCCGAAAGATCCGGCGCTCTCATCCCGATAAAAACGATCGTCACCACCATAGCGGCAAAGATAGCGACTATTGCAAAACATCCGGCAAAACCAAGCTCCTCTCCGGCTACGGCTATGATAAAGTCCGTCTGCGGCTCGGCTATGAAATTGCCGTTTTTGACCGATCCAACCTCGTTATTCTTGTACCCCTTTCCGGTAAGCTGACCGGAGCCGATGGCTGTGATCGAGTTCTGCTGCTGATATCCCTCCGTATTGGTATATTTGTCGGGCTGCAGCCATGCAAGTATCCTGTTCTGCTGATATGGCTTAATCAGCTCCTGATCAGGCTGCAATATCAAAAACAGCGCTATTATAAAGGTCGGGATGGCAACCGCTAAAACACCCATAATGATCTTTCCCGAAAGTCCCCCCACGTAGATCATGGCCACATAAATAGCCAGAACGACCACGCTCGTTGAAAGATCCGGCTCATCCTGTATCAGATACCAGGGCACCCCGATAAGGACAAGCGAGGGAAGCAGTACCGACACTTTATTTAGTCTGTCCCTGTATTTCATAATAAACTGAGCAAAGAATAAAATCAATAATATTTTGGCTGTTTCGGAAG
Organism: Lachnospiraceae bacterium; assembly: GCA_017633935.1. Taxonomy (GTDB): domain Bacteria; phylum Bacillota; class Clostridia; order Lachnospirales; family Lachnospiraceae; genus NK4A144. The sequence continues at coordinate 16,672 of JAGBOJ010000101.1, forward strand.
GCTGAAACTGCAGTCCTCCTATAACAAGCCATCTCCTGGCGTTGTTTACGGTCCTTCCGAAAAGATCTACCGCCACGAGCAGCGCTACGCATATCCCGTAATACGCCCAGTAAAACCTGAGTATAAAGGAATAGCTTACAAGCGAGACTACGGCCATGACTATGATCCCTATCACAAGTCCCTGTATCTGCCTTGTCTGGACGCTCTCCTTGGCACTTCCGATTATGATTATCCCGTAAAGCGCCTGAGCCACGGCTATAAGCACCAGTATGAAATTATAATTTCTGATATTGTATCTTTTTCCCATATCAGTCACCTATGGCCGCACTGTCCGGAGTTTCCGCGTTACCTGTTATGATATCCTCCACATCCTGCAGCTTAAAGTAATATTTTAACACATCTCTTGTTACCTCGGCGGCATTGGCCGATGTATATCCGTAAGCTATACGCGTTGCGACGGATATCCTCGGATTGGAATACGGGGCAAAGCCGATGAAAAGAGCATGGTTCGGCCTCGTCTGCACCTGCTGTGCCGTACCGGTCTTTCCCGCCACTATTACCGGAAAATCCTCAAAGGCATTATAGGTGGATACCGCCTCTCTCATTCCCGAGTGTATCGCATCCCATGTGGAAGAAGAGATATCAATGTTGTTTCTTACATCCGGAGTGTAATCCTCCCTTAAGGCCCCCTCCGGTCCCATCAGCCTGTCCACGAGGCTTAAATTATAGCATACTCCCCTGTTTGCAACACAGGTCACATAGCGCGCAAGCTGAACTGTGGTATAGGAATGATTGCCCTGTCCGATAGCCGAGCGGACGGAGTCCTGATCCGAAACCTGCGGCTCGGATTCGGTTATCTCTATCCCGCTTTTATCCGTAAGTCCGTACATATCACAATATTTACTGAGCCTTATCACACCCTCCTGACTGTTATACAGCCCCGTGACATCGGTACCGAGCCTGTATCCCACCTCATAGAAAAAGTAGTTGCAGGAGTTTTTTATCCCGCCCACCACATTTAACATCCCGTGTCTTCCGGGAGATATCCAGCATCTCGGCGAAGGGGTAATCCTGTCATATAATCCGACACAGTCTATCTGCTCCGTAAGGCTGATCACATGCTCTTCAAGTCCTGCTGTCGTGGATATGGGCTTAAAGGTGGAGCCCGGGGCCGTTTTCTGCTGGGTGGCATAATCATAAAGCGGAAGTGATTTGTCGTTTGCCAGCGCATTGTAATAATCGGCATCAACCGAATTGGCCAGCATATTGTCATCATATCCCGGGTAGGTTACAAGGGCAAGCACCTCACCCGAGGCAGGGTCGGTCACAACACACGACCCCGAGCACGGGTCAAGCGCAAGCTGGGCCGGTGTTATATCGAGATTCTTTATCCTTCCGAGTATGCAGTCGTAGGGGGATATCTCTCCGGCCTCAAGCTTTGCCCTCTCGCCGTCATTATCCGGGATTATGCCCTGTTCAAATAAAGCCATACATATCTGATAAGGCGTTATCTGCTCATCTGCTATCATATATTTGTAAAGCAGCTTATAAAAGGAATTGTCTTTTCTGAGCTCACCCTCCGTATAGATCACAAGGGTGTTGTAAATTTCCTCGGTATCGGCATACCCTCCGGTGGTCTTAAGCTTATCCACATCAACCCACCCCTCTGCTATGGCAGCCTTTAAGAAGGTTTTAAGGGATATCGTGCCCTCTCTCCATTTCACGTAATCCTCATTTGCATTATCCACCTTTTCGGGGATGATGATGGATCTTGAGGGTTCCTCAAGCATGCTGACTATGTGGCTTTCGTACGACTGGTATTCCTTGTTGAGCTGGGAATACTGCGTGTTCACCGTCATAAGCTCGGTATCAAGATTCTGTATGACATTTTCCATCTTTTCCCTGAAAAGGCTGTACATTGCCTTTTCGTTCGTTCCCGCCTCCGGCAGTGCCATATGCGAAAAGGAAAATACGTTATTGTCAAAAAGTGCGAAATAAACATCATCTATCGGTATGACTATGTCTGATGCACTTGCTTCCTCCGAAGGATCATAGCCCTTTATGTTCCTTATCTTTGAGACCACTATTCCGGCAAGCTTCTGCTCTATGATCTTATAGATAGCGCTCTGCAGATCGTAATCTATGGTAAGGTACAGATCGTTTCCCGCTTCCGGTTCGGTCTGCGAGCCGGTCTCCGTAACCCGTCCGAGGTTATCCACGAATATCGTCTGCCGTCCCTTGTTTCCCTGAAGCTGCTTTTCCATGACCTGCTCTATTCCGGATTTTCCGACCTTGTCATTGAGCTCGTAAATATGGCTGTAGCCCGACTCATCATCGGATGAGTTAAGCTCGGCAAGCTCCTCCTCCGAGATCTTTCCGGTGTACCCGAGGATATGCGACATACTCGGATCGTCCACATATTCCCTTATCGTATCCTCGGCAATATTGACTCCCTGAAGGGTATCGAGATTTTCCATGATCTCCGCCACAGTCTGACGGCTTACATCCGTGGCGATATTAGTGGCGATGTATTTCTGGTAGCTGTTTGCATACATCGCATATCTTACCCTTATTATCTTAAGTATAAGGTCCTTTGTATATCCCTCCATCGGTATGAAATCGTAGGACCCGTTTTTGTTTTCGATATACCTTCCGACTCCGAACATCTTCTTGTCGCAAAGGTACTTCATCACATCCTCTGCCGTTGAATTCCTCTCCCTTACGAGAAGCTCATCGATGGAGGATCTTCCGTAGATATCCGCAAGGAATCTCAGAAGGGCCGTTTTTGATACGGTGAACTGGTATGTGCCGTTATCATCGATGGTTATGTCAAAATCATTGTCCAGCTTATCCCCGTTTTTTTCGATCATATCCACGACCCGGTAAATGGTCTCGTTGATCTCCATATCCCTTGTGCTCGTCGGATCGTAGTTATCCTCTATGGTAACGGAATAAGCAAGCTTGTCCCATGCAAGAGGGACTCCGTTCCTGTCATAGATGGCTCCTCTCGTTGCCTGGATCGTTCTTTCTCTTTCTATCTTTAAGGTGAAATTATCCTGATACGATTCCCCGTTTACGATCTGGAGTATAAAAAGCCTGTAGATAAGAACCCCCATCAGTACGACGATAAAAAAGCCCATGATGAAAATCCTGGATGTGATAAGACCTATGAACTTGTCACGCACATTACGTAAAAAACTCATTCCCTGTCCTTTTTAAGTGAAACCGTTTTCATGACGATCATCTCAATGGGCCTGTATAGGATGATGGTAACGACTATGGTATATATGACCTCGGGAAGCATGATGTTTATAAAATAAAACGGCATATCAAGCCTTGCCCTTAAAAGAAAGCCGAATATATACTGCAATACAAGGCATGCAAGGTCGCTTAAGGTTATAAAGATCATCGGAAATTTAACATCCTCAGGGTAAAAGACACGGTTTCCGAATCCGTTTAAATATCCTATGTATAAAAAAATAAGGGCATTCAGACCTATGAGATTCCCGTAAAAGATATCAAGCAGCAGACCGCTGAAAAAACCGGTTATCATTCCGTCTTTCCTGCCTCCGGCAAAGCCCGCGGCGCTGGTTATGATTATGAGCAGATTCGGTACTATCCCTGCAAAAGAGACAGCCTGAAAGAAGGTACTCTGAAGGAGAAAACACAATATGACGGCTGCAATTTCCACTACCCGTCTCATAGTCCCTCCGCCTTTTCCTTAAGCTGCGTGATTATCAGTACGACATCGAGATGTTCAAAATCGACAAGCGGGGTTATCCTGCCCGATTTTGTAAGATTGTTTGAATCGGTCTCTATCGCGCTGATATATCCGATCGATATACCCGGAAGATATCTGTCCGAAATATCGGATGTGACCACCTTATCCCCTACCACAACACTGTCATCACTGTCATTGAGCTGCCTGAAATCAATATCACCCTGCTTCATACTCTGCAGGTTCCCCCTGACAATGAGATTATCGGCCGATGAAAGCACCATTGCGCTGACATTGCTGTCATCATCGATTATGGAGCGTACCTGTGCCCAGTTGGGTCCGACCTTTGTGACAATACCCACAAGTCCGGCTCCGGAGATGACGTTCATATCGGTCTTGACTCCGTCCTCCGTACCCTTATCGACCACAAAAACAGAATACCAGTTTCCGGGGTCCTTTCCCGTCACTCTGGCTCCTATCTTTTCATATTCCGAATACTCCTCATCAAGGTCATAAAGCTCCCTTAATTTGGACAGCTCATACCTGTCTGCGGTAAGCTCGTTATTTTTCTGCTCCAGCTCTGCGACCTTGGCTTTAAGCACTTCATTTTCCGACAAGACCGTCTTTACGTCCTTCAGATCACTGATCCTTTTGTTAAATCCCGAGCCTATCGTCGTAAGGCCGTTTTGAAAAGGGATTATGGTATAGCCTGCCGCATATGAGCATATCCTGCTTATCACATCCGTCGTAAAGGAAAGTATCATAAGCCCTGCGCAAAGTATCGTAAGTATAAGCAGTACATACTTTTCGGGCAGGACAAACCTCTTACGTTTAAGTCTTACTCTTGCCATATCTTACTTTTCATCTTCAACAAGCGAATAAGCCACCGAACGGAAATTACTGTCCTTAATTACTCTTGCAAGTCCCAAAGCAACACAGTCCTGCGAATCGATCGCCTTATTTACCCTGAGGTTGGTACCGCGGACTATATGCTCGTCCAGATGTGCAAGCTGTGCCGACCCGCCCGTCAGATAGATACCGTGTCTGTATATATCGGCACCCAGCTCCGGCGGTGTCCGTTCAAGAATGACCTTTATATTATCAACTATCGTGGCTGTAGCCTCAGTAAGCGCCAGATCGAGCATTTCCGTGGGAATGGCTCTTTCCACGGGAAGTCCCGTCACTATATCCCTTCCGTAAACTATGGAATCCTCTTCGGCTTCTTCAAGCTCGGTAAGAGCCACCTTGACCTGCTCCGCTGTTTTTTCGCCTATTAAGAGTCCGAATTCCCTTCTTATCACGTTTCTTATGGTCTCGTCGAATTTTCTTCCGCCGATCTTTAAGAGCTTTGAAAGGACTATACCGCCCAGAGAAAGGACGGATATCTCAGTCGTCTCGTAGCCGACATCAACTATCAGTATGCCCTGGGAGTTCTTGACATCTATATCAAGTCCCAGCCCGTCGGCTATGGATTTTTCAACCATCAGTATCTTTTTTGCCTTTACGTTCGCATCCTTTATGAGGTCATAAAAAGCCCTCTTTTCAACCTCTGTCACATCCGTCGGAACAGCCACGTAAAAATCGGCTCCGCTGTACCTGCCCCCTTCCGTTATCTCCATGATAAAATTACGCAGGACAGACTGCATATCGTTGATATCCGCTATGACTCCGTTATTTAAGGGATGCGATACCCTGATATTGGCGGGTGCTTTTTCAAACATCTCAAAAGCCGCGTCCCCGTATGCTAAAAGCGTGGACTTCTTCATGACGGCAACCATATTCTTTTCGCTCAATATCGTATCATCGACATTATTGTATATCTTGATATTTCCGGTACCCAGATCGATACCAAAACTAAAGCTGCTCAAAGTCTTTCCCCTTTTCCAAAAAGCTGAAGTAAACCCCGTCCCCTATGATAAGACTGTCCAAAAGCTGTATACCGACGTAGGAACAGCCCGTAAAAAGGATCTTTGAAGTCTTTATATCCTGAGACGAGGGATTCGGGTCACCGCTTGGATGATTATGAACAAATATGAGCTTTGCTGCATCCATTGACAATGCTTTCTTTAATATCTCACGCACTGATACAGGTGACATATCCGAGGTTCCCTCACTCATCTTAATGTCACCGATAAAATACTGCCTGCTGTCCAAAAGCATTATGCATACCCTCTCCCTGTCAAGGTATCTGAGCTCTTCCATGTAGTATGCGGCAGCCTCTCCCGAATACCTGATATGGATCCTCTTTCCGAAACGGCTCTGCCTCCACATCCTCTTTGAAAGCTCGCACAGGCACAAAAGCTCTATCGCCTTTACCCTGCCTATCCCATCGATATGCATAAGCTCGCTCATTGACAGATTTAAAAGATGCCCCAGTGAACGGTTTTTCCCGCATAAAGCCAGAACATCGTTTGCAAGCTGCCCCGCTCCCCTGTCCTTTGTCCCGTTCCTGATAAATACCGCCAGGAGCTCACTGTCAGTCAGCACCTCCGGACCGTATTTTTCGCATCGTTCATAAGGTCTTTCTCCAACCGGAGTTTCCCGTATTAAATTGTAATTCATGCCGGCTCCTTTCCGTTAAAGCCGTGCCTTTCTTTGGCACAGCTTACAAAGAGCCCATATTTCATCCATTATCCTATCATTTTAACAGTTTACGGTCAATGATTTTATCACTCACAAGTTTCTGTACCGTATTCATTATGCCGTACTTGGCGTGGGCAGGTGTGAGGCCCCCCTGAAAATAAACCGTAAAGGGCGCCTTTAACGGTCCGTCAGCGGACAATTCTATGGATGATCCCGACACGAAATTTCCGGCTGCCATTATGACCTCATGCTCGTAGCCCGGCATGTAAGAGGGTTCCGGCGATACAAAGCTGTCTACGGGAGATGCGGACTGGATGCCGGCACAGAATGATATGAGCGCCTCCTTCGACCCCATTGTGACTGCCTGTATGATATCGTATCTTGTACTGTCCGCTGAAGGGTACACCTCAAACCCGAGTCTTTCATAAAGCTTTGCCGCAAATATCGCTCCCTTCATGGCAGAAGCCGTCACAAAGGGGGATAAGAACAATCCCTGATAGAACGAAGGAAGTATACCCAGCGAGGCTCCCACCTCCTTGCCGAGTCCGGGCGAGGTAAGTCTGTACGCGGCATTTTCAACGCACTCCTTTGTACCCGCTATATAGCCTCCGACCGCCGCAAGTCCTCCTCCGGGATTTTTTATCAAGGATCCTGCGGTCATATCCGCTCCGACGCTTCCGGGCTCTATCCTTTCGGTAAATTCCCCGTAGCAGTTATCCACAAAAATTTTGATACCGGGGTTTATTTCCTTAATAAAGTCTACAGCCTCCCCTATCTGCTCTGCGGAAAGCGTGGGACGCACCGCATAGCCCTTTGAACGCTGTATGGCAGCCACCCTTGTCTTTTTATTTATTGCCTTCTTTATCCCTTCAAAATCAAAGCCTCCGTCATCCTTTAAGTCAACCTCCGCGTAGGATATCCCGTATTCCTTAAACGAACCCTTCGCATCCCTTATTCCTATGACCGACTCGAGGGTATCGTAAGGCTTCCCCGATATGCTCAAAAGCTCGTCGCCCGGACGAAGATTTGAAAAAAGCGCAAGGCTTATGGCGTGAGTTCCGCAGGTTATCTGCGGTCTTACAAGCGCATCCTCCGTATCAAACACACGGGCATATACCTCCTCAAGGCTGTCCCTTCCTATGTCATCATACCCGTAGCCCGTGGTCCCGATCAGATTTGCCTCTCCGATATGACTTTTATGCATTGCCTCTATAACCTTAAGCTGGTTATACTCGGCAGTCTCATCAATTTTCTTAAATCTCTGCGCAAGTCCCTGCCAGATATCTTCGCAGAAGGCATATACATCCTCTTCTATTCCGAGTTTTTCATACATCTTAAAAATATCCATAACTACTCCAGAAATCGCAGCATCTCACCGGCCGCTTCCTCATCATCCTTATATTTTTCCCTGTCTATATAAATAATATCCCGTTGCCGTCTGTACCATGTAAGCTGCCTTTTTGCAAAATGCCTTGTCTCCTTTTTTATATCCTCCACAGCCTCTTCAAGCGTTTTCTTTCCGTCGAAATATAAAAAAAGCTGTTTATAGCCAAGACCCTGCATCGAATTAAGGCTCCTTTCAAGTCCCTTGTCATAAAGAGCCCTTACCTCGTCTAAAAGCCCCTCATCCATCATCCTGTCCACTCTTTCGTCTATCCTTTTATAAAGGAGGTCACGCGGGAGTATAAAGCAGAAATGAGCTGTATCGTATACCGGAGCCCTGCTTCTTTCCCTTTCGTTTTTATCCGACATCCTGTCATTTGTAAGCAGGTAATACTCAAGCGCCCTTATCATCCTTTTAAGGTTGCCCCTGTATTTATGAGCCGATATTTCATCGACCTTTTCAAGCTCCTCTTCGATATATCTGGTGCCCTTTTCCCCTGCCTTTTTTTCAAGCTGTGCCCTTAAGACGGGATCGGTTTCGTTTTCCTTGAAATCTATACCGTAGATCACGGCCTGTGTATAAAACCCCGTGCCTCCGGTGATCACCGGGATATGCCCGCGTCCCCTTATCTCTTCTATGCACCTGTCGGCTCTTTCCTTAAAAACCGCCACATTGAACTCCTCCTCAGGCTCAAGGATATCTATCATGTGATGGGGCACACCCTTCATCTCATCCTTTTTAAGCTTTGCCGTACCGATATCCATAGAGCGGTATACCTGCATGGAATCGACTGATATTATCTCCCCGTTTATCTTTAAGGAAAGCTCTGCGGCCGCACCGCTTTTCCCCGAGGCTGTCGGTCCAGATATCACTATAAGCTCTTTCATTAAATATTCCCTTATACGGATCAGACGATCCTCTTAAACTTCTTTTCAAGCTCTCTTTCGGTGAATTCTATCATTGTCGGTCTTCCGTGGGGACAATTATAGGGATTTTCAAGACTTAAAAGCTCCGTTAAAAGCTCATCGGCCTCCTTGAAGGAAAGCTCCGTGTTTCCCTTTACCGCAGCCTTGCATGACATCTGTGCCAGTCTGTCGTGTATGATCTCGACATCCTCGGTATTTATGCCGTCACCCAGCTCATCTATAAGGCCCGTAAATATTTCCCTGCTTTCAAGCATCATAAATCCCGACGGCACAGCCCTTACCGCATAGTCCGCGCCTTCAAAATGCTCTATCTCAAAGCCCAATGACCTGAAGCTTTCCATATATCTTTCAAGTATCATCTCCTGCTTTCCGTTGAGCGTCAGTATCAGAGTCGGTGAGAGGAGCTGTGAGGTCACATTCCTGCTTTTGTACTGCTTTACAAACCTTTCATACATCACCTTTTCATGTGCGGCATGCTGGTCTATTATAAACATTTTGTTTTTATACTCGATTATCCAGTAGGTCTTAAACACCTGTCCCACAAGCCTGAAATACGGTTTGTTTTCAGGTTTTATTATCTTCTCTTCAAAAAGATCAAGCTGCACGGGCTTTTTACCGGTAAATGCCGTATCCTTTTTTTCCAAAAAAGCAGGCTTTTCTTCAATCTCGGATATCCCGTCATTCTGCTCGTAAAAAAAGCTGTCCCCGGCATCCTCTGTATTATCCTTACCCGGATCATCACTTGTACGATCCTCGGCAACAAACAATGTCCGGCTGCCGTCCTTAACCGTTCGCAGAACCTCAAAGGGTTCGGCACTTACTTTTGGAGCCGTATATTTTTCTTCTGGCTCTTCAACAAGTCCAGCCTTATTTATGAGCTCGGTATTTGAAAGACATTCTCCCACAGCCCTTCTTACAAATTCAAAAAGCTCCGGTCCGTGGGCAAATTTCATCTCCGTCTTTTTGGGGTGAACATTTACGTCAACGAGCCCCGGATCGATATTTAATACAAGCACGCAGAACGGGAATCTGTGCTGCATAAGATAAGGCTTATATGCCTCCTCCACTGCCTTTTCAAGCAGCTTATCCTTAATAAAATGGCCGTTTACAAAGAAGATCTCATATTCCCTGCTGCTTCTTGCGACCACCGGCTTTGCCGCATATCCCCGTAAGCTCATGCCCAGATCTTCCGCTTCAAATTCAAGTATGCTGTCTGCGATCTCCCTGCCGTAAACCTTATATATGTTTTCCCTTCGATCCCCGTTTCCCGTGGTCACGAGCTTATTTACATTGTTTATGATATATTTAAATGCAATGTCTGCATAGTTTATCGCCATATGCTGCATAAACCCGGTCACATATCCGGCCTCGGTCATTGCGGTCTTTAAAAACTTCCTTCTTGCGGGCGTGTGAAAGAACAGATTCCTTGCTATAAATGTTGTCCCGTCCGGAGCCCCTATCTCATCAAAAGACACCTCCTTGCCGCCGTCTATCCTGTAGCTTAAAGCCGTCATCCTGTCCTTTGTTTTTGTAATGATCTCCGTCTGACATACTGCTGCGATCGTAGACAGAGCCTCGCCGCGAAAGCCGAGACTTCTTACCGAAAACAGGTCGTCCGCCGAATGTATCTTGCTCGTGGCATGGGGAAGAAATGCCTTTTTTACGTAATCGGCAGCTATCCCGGAGCCGTTGTCGGTAACTCTTATAAAATCGATCCCTCCGCCCTTTAACTCGACAGAGATCGAAGTGGCGCCTGCATCTATTGAATTTTCCACAAGCTCCTTTACCACCGACAAAGGTCTTTCGATGACTTCTCCGGCGGCGATCTTATTTACCGTTTTTTCGTCCAATATCTCAATTACCGATCCCATCCCGCTCCCTTATCTCTCCCTGCAGCTTAAAAAGCGTATTTATCGCTTCCATCGGTGTCGTCTGGGTAAGATCCATATTCCTTATCTCACTTATGATGTCATCATCCTTTACCGAGGCAAAAAGCGATAACTGGTTATCCTGTTCCTTTTTGATGGGCTGTTCCTTAGTCTTATTTACGCTTATGTCCCTGACTTTTTCGGTAATGCTGTTTCCTTCAAGCTTAAGCGCTATCTCCTTTGCCCTGTCCGTCACGCTTTTCGGCACTCCGGCAAGCTTTGCCACCTGTATGCCGTAGGATCTGTCTGCTCCTCCCGGTACAAGCTTTCTTAAAAAGACCACATCCTCCCCGCGTTCCTTTACCGCAAAGCAGTAATTATTCACACAGGGGATCTTTCCTTCAAGCTCAGTAAGCTCATGATAATGAGTGGCAAAAAGAGTTTTTGCACCGCAAAGCCTTTTGTTGCTTATATGCTCCACCACAGCCCATGCGATCGCAAGACCGTCGTAGGTGGAGGTCCCGCGTCCGATCTCGTCAAGTATCACGAGGCTCTTATTTGTCGCGTTTTTTAATATGTTTGCAACCTCCGTCATCTCGACCATAAATGTGGAATGCCCGGAGGCAAGATCGTCGGCAGCCCCGACCCTTGTAAAGATCCTGTCGGTGATGCAGATATCCGCGCTGTCTGCCGGCACAAAGGAGCCGATCGACGCCATGAGCACGATAAGCGCCGTAAAACGCATATAGGTGGATTTTCCTGCCATATTGGGTCCGGTGATTATGAGTATCCTGCTCTTTTCATCATCCAGATAAACGTCATTTGTGACAAAGGAGCCTTCGCTTATCATCTTTTCCACCACCGGATGTCTCCCGTTTTCGATCCTTATCCTGCCCTCGTCATTTATCGAAGGTCTCACATATCCCGAGTGCTCTGCCACATATGAAAGAGATGAAAGGGCATCTAAGTATGCTACGGCATTTGCCGTTTTCTTGAGTCTTTTTATATTGTCCCCGATGGTGTCCCTGATACGTTCAAAAATTTCATGCTCCAGAGAAAAAAGACGGTCCTCGGAGTTTAATATCATATCTTCCGTCTTTTTTAATTCCTCCGTTGTAAATCTCTCCCCGTTGGTTAAGGTCTGCTTTCTTATAAAGTCGTCCGGCACCAGATTTAAAAATGAATTTGTCACCTCAAAATAATATCCGAACACCTTATTGAACTTTATACGCAGATTCTTTATGCCCGTACGCTCCCTCTGCTCGTTCTCAAGCTTTATGAGCCACTGCTTGCCTTCTGTCTTTGCATTCCTTAACCGGTCCGCCTCTTCACTGTACCCCTCTTTTATTATCCCTCCCTCATGTACGGACAGCGGCGGCTCATCGATTATGGCATCCTCTATCAGCTTTATGAGATCGCCCATATCCTCTATGTCGTCTGCTATACCTTTAAGCATTGCGGACGAAAAGGCGCTTAAGACCGTTTTTATGGGTCCGAGCATTGAAAGAGAGCCCTTAAGTGCTATAAGGTCTCTCGGATTTGCGGTCTTAAAGCTTACCCTGCACATCAGTCTTTCGATATCGTACACGGCGCTCAGGTATTCCCTTATCTCGTCCCGGTCCATGATGTTTTCATTTAATTCCTGAACCGCATCAAGTCTCTTTTCTATCTCACCCTTATCTATAAGAGGCTGCTCGATGAAATGCCTCAGCATCCTCGATCCCATTGCCGTCCTGGTCTTATCGATGACCCACAGCAGGGAGCCTTTTTTTTCCTTTTCCCTCATTGTCTCCGTCAGCTCCAGATTCCTCCGGCTTGACGAGTCGATCATCATCGATCTTGTGGTCAGATAAGGGGTGAGTACGGTGATATTTGAAAGGTCATTCTTCTGGGTCTCGTAAAGATAATATAAAAGAGCTCCGGAGGCTGTTACTGCCTCCGGCATATCCTTTACCCCCAGTCCCTCAAGACTCATAACCTTAAAATGGCTTTTAAGTCTTTCGACACATTCACTTTCCTTGAAATAATCCTCTTTAAGGGAGTTTACGGTGATCTCCAGCCTGTTTTTTATCTCACCCACATCTGCTCCGCTTATGAAAAAAGCCTGATTGCAGATTATCTCCTTGGGGGAGAATTTCGTGATCTCGTCAAAAAGACGCGATACGGACTCTATCTGCGTTGCCGAAAAATCACCTGTGGTGACGTCGCTTGTAGCCAGCCCGAAGCCGTCTCCCGAATAGACGATGCACATAATATAGCTGTTTGAGGCACCGTCTATTGAGGAAACGTTTGTATTTGTGCCGGGCGTGACCACCCTTATAACTTCTCTTTTTACTATCCCCTTTGCTTCTTTCGGGTCTTCTATCTGCTCGCAGATAGCAACCCTGTAGCCGAATTTTACGAGCCTGTCTATATATACATCCGCTGCGTGATACGGAATCCCGCACATCGGTGCCCGTTCTTTAAGTCCGCAGCTTTTTCCGGTAAGTGTCAGCTCCAGCTTTTTTGATACAAGCTTTGCGTCATCAAAAAACATCTCGTAAAAGTCGCCCAGCCTGTAAAAAAGGATACAGTCCTTATATTCCGCCTTTGTCTGCAGATAATGCTGCATCATCGGAGAAACCTTGCCGCTCACGTCTTCGTCAAATTCAGCTAATTTTTCCATAATCTCCCAAGCTTAAAAACCTTTGTTCCCTTATTCCAGAACAAATCTGTTTACGATATCCTTCATCTCGTCCACAAACTGTACGGTCTTGTCTGCGATCATATCCGTCTCGGATGTCGCTGAAACGATATCGGTGGTCTTCTGGGCTATATCCGTCACACCGTTTGCGGACTCACCGATAGTCGTGTTGATGCCCTGTATGGAGGATGAAACCTCGTCAATGGAGCTGCTTAAGCCCGTAACGGCACTGTTTATCGAGGACATGCTTTCCTCAAACGAGCTTGCATCATCCGCATACTGCTGCGCCATCTGTGCAAATGAGTTGTAGTCGGCTGTAACATCCTTATCCACAAATTCTATCGCACGTGCAAGGCAGGCAGACATATTATCGACCGATTTATGAACCTCTTCCACGATCTCATTGATACCGCTTACCGTATCCGAAGACTGGTTTGCAAGATGCCCGATCTCTTCGGCAACGACCGCGAAGCCTCTTCCGGCCTCACCTGCTCTTGCCGCTTCTATTGAAGCATTAAGTGCAAGCAGGTTTGTCTGTCCCGCGATACTCCTTATCGTCTCGGTAAGCTCGTTTATCTTATCCACAGCCTTGCTCTGCTCGATAGCCTCATCCGACTGTGCCTTTACATCACCGAATATATTCGCCGTTCTCTGCTGTGAAGCCGTAGCCTGCTCCTTAATATCCGAAGCCTTCTTCTTGACCTCTGCGGCAAGCATCTCGCCCTTGTTTGAAAGCTCGTTTATCTGCTGTGTATTATCAACCATCACTCCGACATTTCCGTTAATCGTCTCTGTCGTAGCTGATGTTTCCTGCATACCGGCAGCCAGCTCTTCGCTGGTCGCGGAATTGTCCGCAGAGTCGTCGTTCATCTTTGTCGTCATTTCCTTGAGTCTTGAAGCGTTGCTTCCGAGCTCGTCGGCTACCGAATCGATCTCCTTTACCGTCTCCCTTAAGGATTTTCTCATATTGCCTACGGCGCGGGCGATCTGTCCGATCTCATCCGCCCTTGTAACAAGCACCTCTGATGCCGTGTTATGCGAAAAATCAAGCCGTCCCGTCTGATTCACAAGGTCCACAAGGTCGCCAATGGGCTTTAACAATATCTTCGTAAAGAAGAACATAACAACCGCAAGCACTATCAGTATTATAACGATGATGACAGTGGATTTTGCGGCGGTTGCGCTTATATTTGCATTTACGTCGGCCTCATCCATAGTGATGATAAGTATCGAATCCGTATCCGGCTGAATGTAATATGCCGCATACTTCATCGCTCCCTTATATTCATATTCTATAAGTCCGGGTGCCGGTCTTATGCCCGATGCCATCTGCGAAAGCAGTCCCTTTACCGCAGCATTTTCCACAGGCTGCCCGATCTTTGATGCCGTGGGGTGATAGAGCATTGTGCCGTTGCTCCCCACATAGTAAGCATAGCTTGAAGGAAATTCCGAGATCTTCACATCCCTTAACAATTCGTCGAGTATAGAAGACTTTGCCCTTATCTGTATTATCCTTGAATCGATGAGCTTTCCGGTAACTGTCGTAATATTTAACATATCATCCTGCACTGTTTTTTTGTAGCTTGCCTTGAATTCGCTGACAAAAACGATATCTGTGGCTATAGCGGTAACAAGCATGCACGCTACAACGGCAAGTACCATAAGTGTACCCAATGATTTAAAACCCTTTAATTTTTGTTCCGGTTCCCCAACCTTTTTTGATGCCATTTTGAAATTTCCTCCTTAAAACGTTTTTTAAAATACAGACAGGATGACAAACTCATCCACCCTGTACAGTTCCATTATAGTAAAATCCTGCACATTCATCAAGCCTTACCTGTACAAATTCTCCTATACGGTGACCGTCCTTTTTAAAATGGACCACATTATTGCGGGATATCCTTCCCGTATACATCGAAGGGTCCTTTTCGTTTACCCCTTCTATCAAGGTCTCCATGACATATCCCTCAAAGCGCTTTGCCTGAGCCTTTGATACCTCCTGCACCTTTTTTAATACCCTGTCAAAATGCTCCTGCATCTCCTCCTTTGAAAGCTGTCCCTCCATGGAAGCGGCCGCAGTTCCGGTCCTTTTTGAATATTCAAAGGTAAACGCCCCGTCGTATCCGACCTTTTCTATCACATCTATCGTATCCTTAACGTCATCTTCGTTTTCTGTCGGAAATCCCGTTATTATATCTGTCGTGATAGCTATATCGGGTATCTCTCTTCTTATTTTTGATGCAAGCTCAAGATAGCCTTCCTTAGTATATTTCCTGTTCATAAGCCTTAAGAGCCTGTCCGACCCGCTCTGCAGGGGCAGATGGAGATGCCTTGCTATCTTTTCGTTATCCCTTATCACGTATATAAGGTCATCGGACAGGTCCTTCGGATGCGATGTCATAAATCTCACCCTCTTTAATCCGTCAATATCCGCTACTTTTTTTAGGAGTTCAGCAAAGCTTATATTGTCGGAAAGCCCCTTCCCGTAGGAATTGACATTCTGCCCCAAAAGCATGACCTCCACAACCCCGTCCGACACAAGATATTTTACCTCGTCTATGATATCACTGTATCTTCTGCTCCGTTCACGCCCCCTCACATACGGAACTATGCAGTATGAGCAGAAATTATCACACCCGTACATGATGTTCACGCCCGACTTGAACGGATATTTTCTGACCGCAGGAAGATCCTCCACTATCTCCCTGTGACTGTCCCATATATCTGTTATCTGCTCCTTTGCCTCGATCCTTGTATAAAGGAGCTCCGCGAATTTATAGATATTAAAGGTCCCGAATATCAGATCCACATACCTGTACGAGCTTCTTATCTTTTTTACCACATGCTCCTCCTGCATCATGCATCCGCAGATGCAGATGAGCATATCGGGCTTTTCCTCTTTATACTGCTTTGCCACCCCGAGCCTTCCAAAAAGCCTCTTGTCGGCATTTTCCCTTACCGTGCACGTATTGTATATGATAAGGTCAGCCTCTTCTTCAAGCCCGGTCCTTTCATAGCCCATTTTTTCAAGTATCCCGCAAAGCTTTTCGGAGTCCTTTTCATTCATCTGGCAGCCGAATACCACCGAGCAGTATTTTAAGTCGCGGCCTTCGTTTATCTTCTTTACCTTTTCAATATATTCAAGCTGAAGTCTGCTTTCTTCCATCTCACTCACAGATCCGTAATATCTCCTTTTGTGTCACTATGATATCCGCCTTTATGTCATTATCCTCGGGTTCGATCCTTCCGTTCATACACTGCTCGGCAAAGGCCATCGCTGCGATTGGCACCCTGCCCTTAAAGGACACAAGATATCTGTCATAATAACCTCCCCCGTAGCCTATGCGATGTCCCTCCTCATCGTATGCCACAAGCGGGATTATAAAAAGCCCGGGGGTTTTTTCCTCATTTTCGGCAGGCAGCGGCTCTAAGATACCGTAACCGTTTTTTACAAGCTCTCTCCGATCCCTTATGCCGTAAAAGCTCATTTTTATCCGGCTTTGTACCCTTGGCAGAAATACGATTCCCTTTCTTTTTATGGTTTCATCGATAAGATACAGTGTATCCGCCTCGCTCTTAAAGCTGTGATATAAAAATACGTTTTGTGCCTTTTCATATTCCGGAAGCGTAAGCAGCTTTTCCTGTATGCTTAAGGATGCCTTAAGGCGGTAGTCCTCACTCAGCCCGTCCCTTAAGGCAAGAGTCCTTTTTCTTATCTCTTCCTTAGTCATCCGACAAAAAATCCCCTATAAAAAAATCTGGCTCCTTTGATGCATGTATGAAGGTGCCTATATCATCGCCGTTTATTATTCGGTGGATATTTCCGAGATCGCAGGCATTTGCTATAACCATCTCAACTCCCGCACCGGAGGCTATCTTTGCGGCTCTTATCTTTGCACTCATCCCTCCCGTACCCACGCTGCTGCCCGTGGAGTCCTTTGCAAATCCGTCTATCTTTTCACTTAAACTCTCTATCTCCGGTATAAAAAGCGCCTCACTGTTCTTATTCGGGTCGTCTGTATATATACCGTCTATATCGGAAAGCAGTATCAGCAGATCCGCTCCCGTTATCGCGGCAACGATCGCCGAAAGCGTATCGTTATCACCGAATTCGATCTCATAGGTCGATATGGTATCGTTTTCATTTACCACTGGTATTACCCCCAGCTTCATGAGCTCATCAAAGGTGTTTATGGCGTTAAACCTGTTTAAGTCATCGGCCACGGTACGCTTTGTCATAAGCACCTGTGCCGTAAGCTGGTTGTATTCGGCAAAAAGCTTCTGATATATCATCATAAGCCTTGCCTGACCTATCGCGGCGCAGGCCTGCTTTATCTTAAGCTTTTCATCGGGACCCTCATTTTCGTTCTTTCCCTTTCCGTCATAGTAGATATCCTTGATGTTTGCCGCCTTGACTCCTACCGATATCGCGCCCGAAGAGACGAGTATCACGTCATGTCCTGCATTATGCAGATCGGTAAGCTCTCTTACGAGCTTTTCCAGTCTTATCAGATCCGCTCCGCCCGTCTCCTTATGAGTAACGGATGAAGAGCCTATCTTTACGACTATTTTTTTACAATTCTTAAACTCATTCCTTGTCATCGTTTCCCACTGCTTTCGCATAGCTTTCCGCGGCCTTAAGACCGTCTGCTGCCGCGCTCATTATGCCTCCGGCATAACCTGCTCCTTCTCCTACGGGATAAATGCCGCGGATATTGCTTTGAAATGTCCCGTCACGCACTATCCTTACCGGGCTTGAGGTCCGGCTTTCCACCCCGGCAAAAAGAACATCGTCATCCGAAAACCCCTGTATCTTCCCCCCGAAATGCTCCATTCCTTCTATAATATCCCGCTCCGCATCATCAGGAAGGAGCCCTCTTAGATTCGTAAATTCATACTGTCCCTTACAGGAAGGCTCAACATCCCC
>JAGBOJ010000102.1 GCA_017633935.1 Lachnospiraceae bacterium
ACATAATAGCCGTGAAATATACATACACTGCCTGCTGCCGTCTCAAGCGCAAACGAGCATACGAGGTTTTTATCATCGTTTTCATGGGTCTTTCCTTCGTTGTATCTTTTTGCGATCTGATAGGCAGTCATGTTCACCGCAAAAGGCAGGAGGAGCTTATTGATAATATATACGGGCACGGTACGCACCATTGTCCCGGTGATCATATACACCAGAAAAAAGACAATGTCGACCGATAATGTTACCCATACGGCAATACCAAGTACGATTATAAGACTTTTCCTGACCGTTACATCCATTGTCTTCATTGATCAGATCCCCGGTCTTCCCGACCCCCAGATGAGATTTCCCCACTGTTCAAGCTGCTCTACTGTCATAAATCCGTTTGATGTGCCCATGTAACCTATCTTATAGGATGCAAACAGCATTGCGTTCTTTATGGCAAGCTGTGAATCCCCGGTCTCCTGATAATAATGCAGGAAGCACGCAAACAGTGCATTTCCGGCACCTGTTGTATTTACGACCTCATTTGTCTTAACCGTATCGTAATGGACATTTATATCCTTATGCCTGTCAAATAAAATGAGTCCCTTTGAGCCCTGCCCGAGGATTATGATATCGGTGTTGTATTTATCCGCTATCCCCCTTACAAAATCGAAGGGATCTCCCTTGATCGTATCATCACTGAAATAAAGGATCGAGGCGTTTTCAAGGAAATCCACATTATACTTTTCCTTCTCGGGTAAGTAGGTATGGATGTTTACGGCTATCTTCTTGTCAAATTCCTTTGCGCTCTGTATGAACGGTCTGCAGAAATTGGCATTTGATAAAACGACCATATCACAGGCTGCCACCATGGGCGGTACCATGGACATACGGTATTCTGCCTCCCTTAAGCCCTTTATATCCTCAAATATCTGCTCTTTCCTGTCCTTATCATATAAAACCACCTGGGTAGGCGTATTGTCGATTATGGGAAGGATATAATCCGTGTTAAGCGTCACCTCTCTGTCATTGGGATTAAATATGCTCATATCCTGATTCCGCCCCACTACCGAAAGAAGCTCCACCTTATCGCCGAGCCATGAAAAAGCAAGCGATTCATTGAAGGCATCTCCGCCGGCTGAAGTAAATATAGTGTCCGGAACGCTTGTAACAGGTGAGTACTGAATCGGTATATGATCCACCTTCACTATTGTCTCTATCTGTATGATACCCGCAACAACAAATTTGCTCATATTTAACCCTCCCTGACCTTAAAAAAACTTATTTAAAGATTATAACATAAAAAATATACAATGGAAAAGAGGCTTGCTTTATTTAGATAACCCAATAAAACAATCCTCTTTTTCATTTCATATCCGTTATTCAATTTTGTACCCTCTCCATAAGACTTAAATAACCTGTTTTACGGTATGTTCCTTTTTCGGTGCTTCCTCTTTTTAGAATAACAACGGAAATGTCATACTCTGTGATGTAAGATTCATAAATATCCCGATAGCAAGCAGTATGACCATACCGCCCATCATCAGTATCAGGTTCATTCTTTCTTTTTTTCCTGAGTCCATACACATCACCTCCTGTCCTATCTTTTCATTTCCTCCTGATTAAATATACGAACCGTAAGTTCAAAAAATGAGGGTGGAAATGTATTTTTTTTAATACAATTGAAAAAGCAGAACCACCGTAACTTCCGTGTTATCAGCAATTCTGCTTTATTTATCTTTCTCTTATTCTTTATATCGGCTTAAATTTTAAAAAATGAACCCTTATTTTACGGTTATCCTCCCATCACCGTAAATATCCGCATATGTATCGGGGATCACTCCTTTCAGTTCATCGGCAAAGTACATTTCAAAAGCCTCCAAAGCCTCGATATATTCATCTAAATGGATCTCCTTTCCCTCAAGTGCCGTATGTCCGTCACCCTCCTGCAAAAGCACGTAATCTATGCTGCCTACGGTGTAGGTTTTATCTGGCTCTATGGGCCTGCCTGAGACCATTATGTCCTTTACCCTTCTTTTATCCCCCTTTATGCCTTTAAAGAGCTTATTTTTATCCAATTCGATATCTGCTTCAACACTTGTATCTATGGTATAAGTCAGACCGGAAACCTGCAGAAAGCCTCCGAATTCCTCGGGCTCATAGGCAGCGCCGAATTCAAGCGCATCCGCGATATTCTGTCCGGTAACCTCCACCTTTACGACCCTGTTTGCAAAGGGGTTTACATCACACAGCTCTCCGTAGGTAATGTCCCCCTTTTTTATACCTGCCCTGACACTTCCTCCGTTTGCGACCCCGATATCGGCGCCGGTAACATATCTGTACGCATCTGCGGCAAAGTCTCCCATATTAGTCTCGGCATTTCTTACGATCCGGTTTCCGTCCTCGTCCTCTATGCTGAGATCATAATCGCTTTTTCCGACCACCCGGTCAAGCACATCTTCAACAGCTTCCTCTTCCTTCTTAATGAATGCCGTGATTTCGGCATCCTTTTTTTCGTAATCATCTATAAGCTCAGTCTTCATATTTCCCGCCTGATCTATGGTGAGCTTTCCGAGCGTTTCAAGCTTTGTCCCCGTCTGAGTAAGGATCACATCCTTTCCTTCGGCATTCTTTACCTTTTCCATCTCAACTTCACTGTGTGAATGACCGTCAAGGAATACATCGATACCCGTGGTGTGTTTGATCACATCCGTGGACATATAGGGTGCGGACTCTCCGTTTATTCCGAGATGTCCCAGCACTATCACGTAATCTGCGCCGTTATCCCTTGCTTCATCCGCATAGCCCTGTATATTTTCATAAAAGGCTGCCTCTCCTTCTTCATCTCCGAACGAGTAAAGCTTCTCTTTTTTATCGTTTTCAAAATATGCCGGAACCGAGGATGTATAGGTTTCCGGTGTGCAGATTCCCAGAAAGGCTATCCTTTTTCCTCCGGCTTCTATGATCTTATAGGGCTCAAATACATTTTTTCCGGAAGTAAGATCCGTAAAATTGCAGCATACATACGGAAAATCCGCCTTCCCTGTAAGCTCTGAAAACCTGTCCATTCCAAAATCAAATTCGTGGTTGCCTATTGTCACCACGTCATATCCGACAGCGTTCATAATATTGATTATCGACTCACCCTCTGTAAGAGAGCCCATGGTCCCGCCGCTTATCGCATCGCCACAGTCTGCAAGGATGACCGCATTTCCCTCATCGATCATTTCCTTTTTATATGCCGCAAGCCCGTCATAGCCGATATCCTCCTCTACCCCGCAGTGGACATCATTCGTATATAAAATGACGATATCTCCGGTTTTAAGGCCGTCCTCCTGCTCCGATAACCTTTGTGTGACAGCATCGGCGGCTGCCGATACCGGGTCATCCGAGGTGAGTACATCCCCGACTGTACCTGCAGTATCCTCAACGGAATTTACAAACGCCTCATCAGGCATATCTATTATCGTTTCATTAAGCCCCGTTTCCTCGTCCTTTACGGATATGGTACAGCCTGTGAGCATAAGGGCGAGCATTGCTGTTGATAATACTATTGAAATTATTTTTTTAATTTGTATTTCCCCTTTGATCATGATCGGGCAGGGAGATTAAGCTCGCAGTCTGCCGCGATAAAAACAAGGACTGCCGGATATTAAAGCCGGCAGTCCTCAAATAACGGTTCCTTATTACTTCCTGATGTTGAATGCTCCGAATCCGGGAACACATGCGCCCTCGCCGAGCTCCTCTTCAATTCTTAAGAGCTGGTTGTACTTAGCCACACGCTCAGACCTTGAAGGAGCACCTGTCTTGATCTGACGGGTATTGAGCGCAACTGCAAGATCTGCGATCGTGGTATCCTCCGTCTCGCCTGATCTGTGAGAAGCGATCGTTGTATAGCCTGCCTTGTGAGCCATCTTTATTGCATCGAGGGTCTCTGATACGGAACCTATCTGGTTGAGCTTTATAAGAATGGAATTTCCCGCTCCGAGCTCGATACCCTTTGAAAGTCTCTCGGTATTTGTAACAAAGAGGTCGTCTCCTACAAGCTGAACCTTGTCTCCGATCTCCTTTGTCATCTTCTGCCAGCCTTCCCAGTCCTCCTCATCAAGACCGTCCTCGATGGAGTAGATGGGGTATTTCTCAACAAGGCTCTTCCAGTGAGCGATAAGCTCGTCTGATGTGAAGTCCTTGCCGCTCTTGGGCTGATGATAGAAGCCCTTGCCCTTTTCGCTCTTCCACTCTGAAGAAGCGGCATCCATTGCAAGCACGAAATCCTAGCCGGGCTCAAAGCCTGCTTCCTTTATAGCCTTTAAGATAAGTTCGATGGCATCCTCGTCACCCTTAAGGCTGTTGGGAGCAAATCCGCCCTCATCACCTACAGCGGTAACATCCTTCATATCCTTTATAAGCTTCTTTAAGGTCTGGAATACCTCAGCGCACCAGCGGAGTCCCTCTTTGAATGTGGGAGCGCCTGCGGGCATGATCATGAATTCCTGTGTATCAACGGAGCTGTCCGCATGAGCGCCGCCGTTTAATATATTCATCATCGGAAGCGGAAGTGTGTTTCCGTTTGCACCGCCGAGGAATTTGTAAAGAGGAAGTCCGTAAGCCTCCGCAGCAGCCTTGCAGGTTGCGATGGATACCGCAAGGATGGCGTTAGCTCCGAGCTTGCTCTTATCCTTTGTGCCGTCCGCCTCGATCATGGCCTTATCTACGGCATAGATGTCTGTAGCATCCATTCCGACGATGGCATCGGCGATCACCGTATTGATGTTATCAACTGCCTTTGAAACACCCTTTCCTCCGAAACGGCTCTTGTCGCCGTCCCTTAACTCAAGCGCCTCAAATTCACCTGTGGATGCGCCGCTGGGAGCCGCACCGCGTCCTACGGTACCGTCTACAAGCGTAACCTCAGCCTCAACAGTAGGATTACCTCTTGAATCAATGATCTCTCTTCCTATAACCTTCTCGATTTCCAAATACATATGCTTTTGTCCTTTCTGAGCGTATGCTCGATCGTGATTTAATATGTGCCGGCTATGGATAATCACAATGTACGGATCAAAAGGTGCTTTAGCAACTTTTGGATACAATATGGAGTGACCGGGCTTGCCCGAAATCACTGCATATTGTATCCAAAAAAGCACGAAGTGCTTTTGAGCCTGACATCATATCATCCGGCCGACCTTTGATATAGTATCACATTTTTTTGACAAATAAAATATGCCTGTTCCTTTTTTTCGTATTTTTTTCCGTGCATGAAGCAATCTCTTTTTAAGCGTCATATAACAGCTTATAATAAAGCCTTACCGCTATTGACGCTTTTTTAAATATAAAGCATAATCTATGTATATATGAACAACTATACTAAACAAAAAAATCCATTTAAAAGCCGGATAGGAACGCTGCTTTTTTTTCTGAAAGGAAGCAAGCGTTACTTTTTGCTGAGCATTTTTCTGACCACGCTGGTCTCATTATTCGACCTTTTAAATCCGAGACTTATAGGGGCTGCCATAGATTTTCTTACAGGTGAGGCTCGCGACATAAATAATCCCCTCTATTTACGTTTTTTTACATACCTTGCATCCCTTAAAAACACCCCGCTCATCTTAAGCCGGATCGCACTTTTGGTTGCACTGACAGCGCTTTTAGCGGCAGTATTCCGCTACTTAAGCCAGCTTACCGATTCCATTGGCGCCGAAGGCTTTGTAAAGCGGATGCGTGATGTGCTCTTTTCCCACATCATCCGCCTGCCCTATGACTGGCATAATAAAAACGCCACCGGAGATATCATACAGCGCTGTACCTCTGATGTGGACACCATAAAAGTATTTCTTTCGGAGCAGCTTAATTCACTGCTCCGTATAATCGTGCTCATGACCTTATCCCTCTACTTTATGTCAGGCATCCATAAGCCCCTTACCCTCATAACCGCCGCAACCATACCGGTCATAATATTCTATTCCTCATACTTTCACACAAAGATCGGTGCTGCCTTCCGCAGGGCTGATGAGGAGGAAGGCCGGGTTTCCGCCATAGTTCAGGAAAATCTTACAGGCATCCGCGTGGTGCGTGCCTTCGGAAAGGAAGGCTTTGAAAAAGAGAGGTTTGAAAAAAAGAATGAGGCGTACACGCGGATGTGGGTACATCTTATGCAGCTCGGCGCCGTATTCTGGGCGGCAAACGATCTTATAGCCGGCTTAAAAAACATCACCGTTGTTGCCTTCGGGGCATACTTCTGTGTAAAGGGCGGCTTGAGCGCAGGTGATTATGTTGCTTTTATCGCCTACAGTGCAATGCTTGACTGGCCCGTAAGAAGCCTCGGCAGGGTGATCTCCGAGATGAGCAAGGCCGGAATATCCATAGACAGGGTACGCTATATCATGGACTGCCCTGTCGAATCCGACCCTTCAGACTGTGTAAGACCGCCTCTTGACAGGGATATCTGCTTTGAAAATGTTTCTTTTGCCTATGACGGCACGGATAAAAAGGTTCTTGATAATGTAAGCCTTACGGTAAAGGCAGGCAGTACCGTGGGCATAATCGGGAGTACGGGCTGCGGAAAGACCACACTGATGTATCTTTTGGATAAGCTTTATGACTTAAAGGAAGGGGAAGGACGGATAACCGTGGGCGGCATCGACATAGCACTGATACAGTCCGGATATTTAAGGGATAACATCGGTCTTGTGCTTCAGGAGCCGTATCTGTTTTCAAGGACCCTTAAAGAAAATATAGCTATCACAAAAGACATTCCGGATATGAAGGAAACCAAAAAAGCCGTCAGTATCGCAAGCCTTGATGAAACGATCACGCATTTTAACAAGGGGTACGATACCTTTGTCGGAGAACGCGGCGTTACCCTCTCCGGCGGTCAGAAGCAGCGGACGGCCATAGCCCAGATGCTTATTAAGCATCCGCCCATAATGATATTTGACGATTCTCTGTCCGCCGTGGATGCAAAAACCGACATAAAGATCAGGAAAGCCCTTGCGGAATATACCGGTAACGCTACCGTATTTCTTATATCCCACCGCGTAAAAACCCTTATGAACGCTGATCTTATCATCGTAATGGATAACGGCAGGATCGCACAATCCGGAACCCACAGTGAGCTTATCGCAAAAGAGGGCGTATACCGCGTACTCTGTGAGCTTCAGGGAGTTATAGCAGCTGATCGGGGCTTAAAGGAGGCTTTGCTTTGAAATACAGCTTAGGAACGATCGTTAAAAAATACAGAGGGATCATATTGCTAATGGTCATCCTTGGTGCCTTAAGCAGCCTTGCGGATTCCCTCTACCCTCTTTTTAACCGCTATGCCCTGGAGCATTTTGTCGCAGGAAGGACCTTGGAGGGGCTTTTTGTATTTATCGC
>JAGBOJ010000103.1 GCA_017633935.1 Lachnospiraceae bacterium
AAATAATAACGGTGTGTTTGACAGTTCCGGATGGGTGAACGTGGAGAATGTAAATAACGCAGGACCCGCCCAGTCGATGCAGGATATAGTTTCGGGAAGCAGTAACTTCGGACAGCCCGCAGGAGGTGTGGCTGGCGGAAATAATAACGGAGCATTTGACAGCTCCGGATGGGTGAACGTGGAGAATGTAAATAACGCAGGACCCGCCCGGTCGATGCAGGATATCATAAGCGGAAACGACAGCCTTGGCGATATGTCGGGCGGCAGCTTTGATGCTTCACTTAACAACGTGGGAAGTCTTAACGATGAGGACGATGAATAATAATAAAGGAGTCTTTGATAAATGATGAGAGTTATCCCCAGACGCACGAATGTGCGGCTGGAGCTGTTCAGGGGAATAGAGGTGGTGGATGTTCTGGTGGGCGCGGCAGGCGCGCTCGTCGTCATCAGCTTTGCCGTATCAAACCTGCCGGGTAAATTTATCTGGGCAATGGTGATGCTTGCTCTGACCGTAAGCCTTGTGATCCCCTTAGGTGATGAAAAGGGATATATGATAGTGATCTGCGGTCTGAAATACTTGGGTCAGCCAAGACATTTCCTTAAAAAGAGGCTGCAGACGGATGAAAAAAAGAAAAAGGCGGAGCAGCTAAGCGTAGAGGATATTACGCCGTTTACCGGAATAGACGGTGATTTTATCGAATACGGGGATAAATACAGCGCCGCGGTAATAAGCATACCCTCGGTCGAATTCAGGTTCTACACGCAGAACAGACAGGACAGCATGATAGACCGTGTATTCGGAGGGATATTAAGGACAGCGGCTCCCGACGAGATGATAAACCTTGTAAAGTTAGACAGACCCGTGATCTATGATGACTTTATCTCAAGCGAGAACAACAAGCTGGACGAGCTTAAAGAATCTTATGTAAACGGGATAGTCGGCAGAGAGGAGCTCACAGTAAGGGCGGGCATTATACAGGACAGGATCGAGCATCTTAAGGACATAAACTTTAAGAACAAGGTATATATGCCCTTCCACTATCTGATGTTCATACATAAGGATAAGCAGATGCTTAACGCGCAGGTAAAGAACGCGATATCCGATTTTCAGGCTGTCAATATGGAGTGTCACAGGCTTAACGGAAGGGAGCTTGCGGTATTCTTAAAATACAACTACGGCTCGGCCTTCGACGAAAGAGAGGTAAAAAACCTGTCGCCGGATCAGTATATGGACTGGATACTGCCCGATGAGATAAGGATAGGCACCAGAACCGTCCAGTATGATGATCTTATAACCCATAATTTCAGACTGAGGGAATATCCGGTACTTGTCGGCAACGCATGGGGAGCGCATATGTTCAACACCGTGGGCAGCAAGATCGTAATGAAGCTGACCCCCATAGAAAGAGGCAAGGGTATAAGGCAGATAGACAGGTCCTTAGAGGAGTTAAGGGAGCAGAGGAACAGCACCGCAAAGGCAAGCCGCATAATCGACCTTGACACCCAGATACAGGCTCTTGCAAGCGTGCTCCGTTCGCTTCAGGGTGAAAACGAGATGCTCTTTAATGTAAATATGTATGTCCAGGTCAATGACTACGAGCTTTCGGAGCAGAAAAAAAGCGGCTATAAGACCAAGGCAGACCCCAACTCCGGAAAGAAGAAGGTAAGACAGGCTCTGTCCGAGGAGGGCTTCAGGGTCACGGATATGTTCATGCAGCAGTTTGACGCATATTCCTCCGTAGCTCTTTCGGGGTTTGACGCATTTGAAAGATACAAAAGAGGGATTCATTCAAATTCCTGCGCGGCGGTCTTTCCCTTTGTATATAAGAGCCTTTGCGACGAGGACGGGCTCTATATCGGAAATTCCGCGGGGATTCCCGTGTTTATAAACTTCTTCCGCAGGGATTCGGAGAGGGTCAATTCAAACACGGTGATAATAGGAAAGTCCGGCTCGGGTAAGTCGTATGCGACAAAGAGTATACTGGCGCAGCTTGCAGCCGAGGATTCAAAGATATTCATCCTTGACCCCGAGAATGAATATACGAAGATGGCAGCGGGCCTAAACGGAAAGATAATAGATGTGGGAACGGCTTCCCAGGGAAGATTGAACCCGTTTCATATCATAACCTCGCTTTCGGATGATGAGGAGGACGATCCCGATGCGGACGAAAGGGCAAAGGCAAATACGTTTTCGGCTCACCTCCAGTTTTTAGAGGAATTCTACAGACAGATACTTCCGGGACTTTCGCCCGAGGCACTGGAGTTTTTAAACAGCCTTACGACCAATATGTACACAAGCCGCGGCATAGATCAGGATACGGATTTTTCAAGGCTTAAGCCCGCAGATTATCCGACCTTTAACGATCTTTACGATGACATTTTGGAAACCTTCCAGTCGGGCTTTACGGATAACGACTACACGAAGGGTATCTTAAGAACGCTCATGGCATCGGTATCGAAATTTGCCGAGGGAGGCAGGGACAGTGCCTTATGGAACGGTGAAGCGACCATAACCACGGATGAGAATTTTGTGGTATTCGATTTCCAGACCCTGCTTTCAAACAAGAACCAGACAATAGCCAACGCCCAGATGCTGCTCGTCTTAAAATGGCTTGATAACGAGATAATAAAGAACCGTGAATACAATATGATGTATCACGCAAACAGGAAGGTCGTGATAGTCATAGACGAGGCTCATGTGTTCATAGACGATAAATATCCGATAGCCCTGGATTTTATGTTCCAGCTTGCAAAGCGTATCAGAAAGTACAACGGTATGCAGATAGTCATAACACAGAACATCAAGGATTTCGTGGGTACACAGGAGCTTGCGAGAAAATCCACGGCGATAATAAACGCAAGCCAGTACAGCTTCATCTTCCCGCTTTCGCCAAATGATATGACGGATCTCGTAAAGCTTTACGAAAACGCCGGAGCCATAAACGAAAGCGAGCAGGACGACATCATAAATAACGGAAGAGGACGGGCGTTTGTGATAACCTCCCCCGGTGAGAGGACCAATGTGGACATAGTGGCAGGCACCGGAATAGAGGAACTCTTTACTATGAGTTGATATCAGGGTCAGAAGTTCATAATGCTTTCAAGCTTGCCTGACAAGCATTATGAATTTCCTTTAATTTTATACTATTTAAGAGAAGAAAAGAGGCAAAGATGAAAAGGTTAAAAACGGTAATACTGATCATATCTCTTGCGGCATTGTTTTCGGGGTGCACTGCAGAGGCAGAGGATGTTCCGGCAACCTCCGAGGCAGGGATATTAAAGGTGGGGATAGTAAACGGAAACGACAGGTTCACCTCTGACAGCGCAGGGTCACCCACAGGCGCAGAGGGCGATGTGGCAAGGCTTGCAGCGGGTGAGGGAGGCTATGCCGTCCAGTTTGAATTCTGCGATAATACCGGTGATCTCCTTAAAGGGATACAGGAGGGCAGATTTGATCTCGGCTTCGGCAGGATAGCCGAAACCGATAAAAGGCTCGATGATTTTACGGTATCAGCAGGCTACGGTAAGGGGTCACTCTTTCTTGTCACACCCAGAAACAATTACATGGACTGCCTGACGATCATGCAGACGGGCACACTCGGAGTATCGGCCCAGGCAGAGCCCTTAGAGGATGAGGTTGAGGGGATAGGAAATGTCGTGACCGAAACCTATACAAACGGGAAGCAGCTAAGGGATGATATAGCATCCGGAAAGATAATAGCCGGTCTTGTAAGCGAAAGGGAGGCGGTACTTCTTGCGGGGGATTCGGTGCAGGCGCAGGAGCTGATAAGTTCACCGAAGGAAACCTATGTGGCGGTCATGCCGAAGGGATCGCCGCTGCTTGAGACCGTAAATGCGGCTGTTTCAAAATACAGGATATCAAAGGATAATAATAGTACAGGGGAATGAAATGAGGTAAAAAGGTGAAGGAAAGAATAGTCTATATGCTGTGTGAAAGAGTGGACGCCGCCAATTCACCTGCCGTCCAGAATGAAATGGATGAGCTGTCAAAGGACGGCACCGGGGAGTTCGTCATTGATTTTGCGGAGAACAAATATGTAAGCTCCGCGGGACTGCGGGCGATCCTGTTCATACAGAAAAAGATGGCAAAGGCCGGAGGCAGGGAGATCCTTATAAATGTCCCGGAGTCCGTCAAGGAAATATTTGATGTCACGGGTTACTCGAGATTTTTAAATATTGAGTGACATTGAGGCTTAAATCCTCAGATCATTTGTATATTAAGGTGAAAGGGGAAAAGAAGTGGGATATTTTGACAGCCCGAAAAACAGGGCTCTGTGGGAAAAGGAGCTCGAAAGCCTTGACATGGAAAGGAAGAGACGGAAGGAAGAGGGCTACAGACCTGAAAGCAAGGGTACTGCGTCAAAGATAAGTGCCAAGGCAAAGGAGAACGAAAACCCGAAGGTCAGACGGATCACCTTAAAGATGCTTGAGGAAATAGAAAAAGCATCAAGGGAAGAAAAGAAGGCGGCAGCCCTTAAGGGGCAGATGACAGCAGACAGGCAGGATGCAAGGACATCAATGAAGGGTCGTGAAAAGGAGCAGCCTCAGATGTCGGCGACACTGTGATGATGAAAAGACTGGTATTAACAGCCCTGCTTTTAACAGCCCTTATGACCCTCAAGGTATTTGCTAAGACGCCGGAGGAAGAGACAGCCTATGAAAGCATCGAGGGGCTTACCGAAGAGGAGCTTTCAAAAAGAGAGCTTTCCCAAGAGGATAAGGCGCTCTTAAATGAAGCGGAGGAAGCGGGTGGAGAGTCGGACTTTGTAAGAGCTGCAAAGGGCTTTAAGAGCATAGACGATCCGGAGCTTGAGATTTCCTATGAAAACGGCTTTTTCATATATAAGATGCCTTATGACGGAAGATTTTATATGAACGTGCCCTTAGGCGGCATTACGGATGAGGCAGTGGTGCTTAAGGCAGACGGGGACGCATGGATCACGGACTTTATAAAAGACGGAAAGGAAAGCCTTAAGGAAGAGGTGATCGCCTCAAGCGTAAGCGAAGCCATGGCAGCAGCTTCTGACGAGGACGAAAAGTACGGTGAGGCGGACAAGACCGGTCATTACGATTTCAGGATAATGTCAGCCTCGGTGGACCGGTCGGGTATGATCTTAAGCAGCAGCCTCGGAGGGTTTTTAATAACAAAAAAAGACACACCTCTTTTTATAAGCCGGATAAATCCGCCGTTGGGATATGAGATAGAAGGGGCATCATCAGACGGCAGGCCTCTTAAGATAAACGGAAGCTTCCTTGAGCTTAAGGAGGACGGGCTTTACGAGGTGGATTTTAAGCCGGTAAGTACAGGGCTCCCACATTGGAGATCGGTTTTTTTAAGGGATACCACAGCGCCGGAGCTTTATTTTACACCCTCCCTTACGGGGCAGGTAATGAATGAAGAGGTTGCCTTCCATACGGATGAAGCGGATGCCGTGATAAGGGTCTACCTTAATAATATCGAGGTAAGCCCCGTCAATATGACGGCAGCATCCGACGGACAGTGGCGTATGGTGATAAGCGACAGGGCAGGCAACGAAAATGTGTATACCTTCAGAATGCAGCTTGAAAGAAAGGGACAGATAAAGCCGTTATTGCTGTTATTCCTGATACTTACAGCATCCGGGGTGTTTATCATAATAACGGCGCACGGCAGGATGAGGATAATTTAAGAAATGAACAGTCCGCAGGGGATTGATCATCATAAAAAACAAACAAAAGCTTAATAAAAGAAAAGGAGACGGATATGAAAAAAGTAAACTATTTAAGAACAATGGCAATTTTTGCGGTAATGACCCTGTCAAACCCTATGATGGTATTTGCAGGGGAGGGTAATGTGGACTTTTCGGGTGCAGCTTCACCGGTTGTAAGCCTGATAAACAGTCTCGTCGGACCCATCATCAGTGTGGTTGCGGCAGTCGGCGCCATCTACTGCGTGATCTTAGGCGTCAAGCTTGCAAAGGCAGATGAGCCGCAGGAAAGAGAGAAGGCAAAGATGGCTCTTAAAAATGCCATAATCGGATTCTTCCTCATCTTCATCCTTATCGTAGTGATGAGGCTTATGGTGCCCACACTTGTAAACTGGGTAAACAGCAACGCAGGCGGTGCATCACAGATACAGGTATCGGAATAACATAAAGGAAAGGGCAGGAGATGATCTCTTTTGGGAAGCTTAAATTTCATAAAAAAGGGATCATTCTCCTGCTTGTTATTTTTGAAGCTCTGCTCCTTTCTTCCTGCACCACAATGTTAACCAGAGTCGGAAGGGGGGAGCTTTCCACGCCGGGAGATACGGTTGACGGCACGGGCGGGGAGATCCCCGATTTTGACCCCGACGAAAGCGAAGATACAAAGCACAGGGAAAAAAAAGAGATCGATTATTCTATAGACCGGTTTGAGATAGACGGGGTAAATGCGTTTTATATCCTGCCCGGACTTGAAAACATACCGGATGCGATGGCAAAATTCGAGGTCCTTGATTATAACAGCAGGGGCGATTTTGTCTATTATTATATTACGCCCTGCTATCAGACGAGGGAAGCGTTTCTTGCAGTACTGGCAGCAACAAGGACGGGAACTGTAAAGGACAGGACAAAGGTATCCGTACCTGCCGGCAGGAGAGAGGATTATGAATACGATGCCGGAGTACTTATGTCCTATAATCCCGACACCGGTAACTACCGCGTAATGTATGCTAATGTCTTTCAGATAGACAAGCAGAATGAATTTGATCCCGCAACGCAGGGACGGCCCTATATGTATAAGGGCAGGAACGCAGACGGGGATAAAAATAAGAGAATATATCTTGCCGAAAGGCTTATCGGCTGCAAGGTTGCCGGAAGAGAAGAATATCTCCTTATGGATCAGAACTCTCTTCTGGGAGTGGTGTACGATGCCGAAGGAAATGCCTTAAAAACCATGTCCTATAAGACTGTCTTAAGCAGCGAGATGGATACAATGCGGAAGGAGATGAAGGGTAAGAAGGATCACGGCAATAAAAAGATCATGAACGCCGCTGTGACCGGACTTGTGATGACGAGATCCTATGAAAGCTATCTCGGTGCCACCTTTTTTATGGGAGACTATGACAAGGAGGATGACATTGACGAGGAGGATCTGCAGATATCAAAGACCATGATGATCCACAGACAGGCTCTTACGGATGAGAATGGTGTGAGCCCGTATGTTTCCCTGAATAAAAACGCGGACAGGCAGAGAGAAAAATGGCTCTCCCTTGACGGGAGGTTCTTTACCGGAAGGAGCGAGCTTGAAAATGCGGAGGGCTACAGCTTAAGTGGCCTGAAAAACGGAAAATACGGAGATGAATACGCGGATGACTTTTCCGCCTTTACAGCCTTTGGGGCAGTTGAGACGGCAGGCTCCTTTCAGGTTCAGATACCGAACTTTTATGACCTTGACGGAAGCTGGTATGATGATAACTTTACAAATGATCTTATAGATTCCATGCTTGCTTCTGATCCGAGGGCAAGTTTCGATGTGTCGTATTCATACTATGTTGGTTATAGAAAGCGTCACCTCGGTCTTTTTGATCAGTTTACAAAAGATGGCGGCTCTGACAAGCAGGTCGCCCTTGAGTCAAGGATCTCAGAGCTGAATTACAGATTTCCGATCATGCATAAAAGGCTTTCACAGATAATCCTTTGCGATGCACTGCAAAGGCGTATGAAGGCTGAGAATATGATGAGCGCCCCCATGGGAGAGCTTGAGACTTATTTTGAAAACAAGGGTTTTTTGCCAAAGCCGGGTAAATATGATAAAGAAAGAAATCTGAACGAGTCACCCGAAGGCTTTTACGGAGATCCCGAAAAAATGAGTAAGGTAGAGAGGAAAGAATGGGACCCCGGGGTATCCATAGTATCGGATCATATAGTAAGCGTGGTTTCACAAAACGGGATATATACGGATTACATTGCGCCGGTCGATTATTTCCCTGAGGGAGATAATGACTGGGAAGATATCATGCTGGGTACGACAGGAGTAAGGATGGACCCGGCAGACTATACGGATGCGATGGAGCGCACCGTATATGTTTACGATACCGGGAATGCGGATAAGCAGATAAATGAGGTAATGGAGGCAGTGGGGCTTTCCGACGATAACAGGAAGGCAGTGGAGGAATTAAAGCTGCTGCTGAGGACCTCCTTAAAGGAATGGGGAAATGTCAAGCTGGGATGGTTATTAAATGAACTGATGAAAAATCCGGAGGGTCTTAAAAGGACTGTGTCAGAGGACGCTTTAAAAGCAAGGGATGCGGGAAGGCTCTCCGATGAGGAATATAAAAAAATACTTGAGCTTTTAACACTTATAAAAAATGACGATGAGAAAAGAAATGTCCATGAGACCTTTAATAAAGCCAGACAGGATGCAAAGAAAAAGCATGATGAGGGAGGTCTTTCTGACGATGAATACAATAAGGCAATAGAGACCCTGGACAGGGCTGAGAAGGAAAAGCTCGGTCTTTCCGATGAGGACTGGGCGGTTTTTAACGGCTTTGACGCGGTAAGCTTTATGATAGCTGAGGCAGACAGGGCAATAGTATCAGCAAACCTTGCGGGAAAAGCAGATACAGTAGCAAGGATAGAGACCCTTGCAGAAGGGCTCCCGGAGGAGATAAGGCAGGCTATGCTCTGTCTTTGCGCAGGCTTTGAGGTGAGAATGGAGAGGGAAGAGGGATGCCCGCTTTCCTACAGGACAGTCTTTCCCGAAGGGTCTTCTATCATAGGCTATGGCAGCGGACTGATGATGACTGCCGGAGGAAATCTTGATTCAAATACCGACGGCGTGGTCGTACTGGGTGAAAGCGACGGAAAGCTATATAACGGAAACGCCTTTATTATAGGCTATGAGAATGTTAACACCACGGAGCTTTTTGATGAATATATACCCGGAAGACCGGTAGATATCTCGTCCATGGATTACAACGACGGAAAAGAGATCACAACTGTGGTCGCGGTCTGCACGGATAGGGGAGTGAAGTTCTTAAACAAGAAAAACAATATAAAAGAGACGCGGACCTATAAACACGGCGACTTAAAAAAGAAGCTCGGGAAAGTAAACGCGGATATGCTCTGCGGATTAGAGAATGTGAACTATTGGGGGAGAACAATATACAACGACAAGGCAACGATCACGAACACTTATAAGCCGTTATCCTTTGACGCAAGGGGGAATGAAGCCTTTAAGAGCATAAAGGAGGATACGGGGATTCCTTCGGGTATCGAAGAAAAGAATTTCAGGGGCTTTTTAACCTACAGGATGCTTTTAACTTCAACCGGCTACACAAGGGATATAGAAAACAGGCTCACCGATGCGATAGAAAAAAGCCTTGAAGAGATCGGCGCAAGAGAGGGCTCAAAGGAAGCCGCAGAAGAGAGGGAAAAGGAAGGGATAGCGGATACAAAGACAGATGTAAACGACAGATATACGGGACACCTTAATTCCGCAAAAAACATCTGCATGATAGATAAAAACAAGGCTCTTATATGCTCGGTGGCAAACGGCACGAAGATCCTCGATCTTGATCACGGTACGGTGGCTGATGATATGGAGGGCTCATATTACAGGGCATATCAGGAGGGCTCGAAAAAGACCTACAGGCTTTTGGGCTTTGCGGATACGAGCAATGCGTATCTGGATGTGGATCTGCCCATGGCAAAGGTCTATCCGGCAGATTACGATGAGAGCCACATAAATTCAAATGAGATAAGCGCCTTTAAGAATGTGCTGCTGCAGTATGCAAGAGATTATCTCTACAGGGAGTACAGGACAGAGCTTAACGGTAACGGTGAGGTGGTCGTTAAGGAAAAGACTGAGGAGGAGGAAAGGGAGAGCCTTGAGGCAGGAAGGATATTTGATCCTGCGGTAAAGGATTATAACGGAGCACTGCTTGAGCTTGAAAGGAAGTACGGCGTAGAAAGGACTCCGGAGGAGATAAGGGAATATACTGAGGAACTAAGGGACAGGATCGCGGGAGTCGCTCCGGCGGTAACGAGGATATATGAGCTTGCCGGAGCAAGGGAGCTTGCCGCGGATACGGCAAAGAGAAATACCGGCTACTTTAAGAATCTGGAATCGAGGATGACAATGGCACCGGATGTAAGCTCATTAGAGGATATCATGGTTGAGATAAGGATGCATGACGAAGTCCTTAACACATTGTCTCAAAACCTTGCGGATAAATATAAGACCTACAGGAGCGTCCTTGATCTTACAAAGGAGCAGGTATCGGTTTCCGCAGACGACATATTTAAAAGGACTGCCGTAAGCTTAAACGATGCCGAGGCTGAGTCTGCAAGGCTTAGGAATCAGTACAGAGAGGATGTCGTAAACGACATTGTGGCAGAATACGAAAATTCGCTGGTACAGGACGGTACGGAATTATCGGGTGTACTTACGGATCAGGAAATAAGACAGAGGTTTGACGCCTATGTCTTAGGGCTCTTAAACCGGATAAATCCCGACAATCTGCTGCTTGATGATCAGAATACCGCAGATGAGTTCATCGGTGTCATAAATCACGGAAAGGATGTCCTTGACGGAGAGGAATTTGAGGCATTCAGGGACAGCTTAAGGGAAGGGATAAAGGATACGGACAGCGTATGGCTTCTTGAGGAGCTTGTCATGAGGCAGAAGATAGCATCCTGCAAGGCATATTCCGGCTTTGAGATATGGCTTTCCGAATATGATGAAAGGGTGAGGCAGGCAAAGTTAGGCAATGCAGGCTTTAGTGTGCCGACCGGAATGACGGCGGAGGAAAGGGAATTAAAGGATAACGGACTTTCGGGGGATGAGCGGATCAGCTACTTAAGGACATCCGCCGCCTACAAGTCGATAATAGGGGATATAAAGCAGGACCCCGAGGTAAAGGAGTTTTTATCATCAAGGAGGGAGACATGGGATGATTACTGCAGCTATGTGGTGAAAAAAGCAGGTCTCGGACTGTCCGGGGAAGAGGAATGACGATACTGGTTTTCGATACTGATAAAAAGAGCGGCGGACATCTTGCGGAGATTATAGGTAAGCAGTGCCCCATGGATGACGTGCATTATTTTTGCGAAAAGGAAGAGCTTATAAGGTTTGCCGGAGGGCATCTCTTTCAGGTGGTTTTTTTAAGGGTCTGCATGAAGAGGGAGGAGCTTAAGGATATAGGGCACAGGCTCACGCATATAATCCCGGGAGTGAACCTGATACTTGCAGCCGAAGATGAAGGGTACTGCCTGGATGCCATAAGGCTTCACGCAAGCGGTTATATGCTTTACCCGGCAGACGGCAAAAAGATAAGGTATGAGCTTCAAAACCTCCTCTATCCCGTGACGGATAAGCTCCCTGTCATAAGGATAGAAGGGAGCGTCCCCGAGATATACATAAACGACAGTCCGGCAGGCTTTGCATACAGCATGACGGCAGCGCTTTTTGAGATACTGATCTCCCTAAACGGAGCGATGATAAGTACGGCTCTTATAGGGGACAGACTGTGGGACGAGAGCAAGTCCTTGGAAAAGAAGAGGTCATATCTGCAGAACTTAAGGCTTGATCTTAAAAAGACGCTTGCAGCATGGGGGCTTGAGGATGCCTTAAAGCACAGGAGAGGAAAAATGTGGCTTGATATGGACAGATTTGTAATAGAGGACAGGAGGAATGTGAAAGGTGAAAATACGGAGAATAATTAAGATCGTGACAGCGATGGCATTGTCGGTTTCAATGCTTTTTGTGTCGGCACCGGCTGAAGTATCGGCCGCGAAGGAAAAAATAGGGGTCAAGGGGGCATGGGTTCCCTCGCCCGTGGAGGGTGTGCTTATGTATGCCCTTCCCAACGGGACCTTCCTTACGGACGGGTTTACATCAGACGGCTACTATGTAAATAAGAACGGCTTCTGGGCACCGTCATGGAGCATATTAAACTCGCCCATACCTTCAAGAAATTCGTGGCTCACCTCAAGTGCCGTGGGTGATTTTGAGGGTCTGATCCCGATAATGAAGGGAGTACAGAGGAAGCTTTCAGGCGATCTTCACGGCTTCAGGGTCATATCGGTCTACAGCTCGCACATGGCACTTTTTTCGGTGGACAGCTCGGGCAGTACCTCAAGAAAAAAGACCACAAGACTTGCATTATACAAAAACCCCGATTTTGACGGCTATACCGTACAGGTCTGCACCCCTCTTTCGGGAGATGAAAGGGAGATGACGGACGATGCGGGAGAGTGGAACAGCATGGCACTTTATGATTATCAGGTTTTAAGAGCCTTTATGTACTGCATAAGCCGTTCGGGAGATAAGGTAAGCGAAGCCATATATTCAAGCTGGATGGATAATAATGAGTACGGCTTAAGGATAGGCGAATGGGTGCTTGTGGGAGATACCTATATCAGGTATGTCCCTTCAAACGGGGCCGGACTTTATGAGATAAAGGCGGCATTCTGACGGTTAAAAATGTTCCTTCATATACGGCGGGCTGAGTTCCGGTGTTTTATCTGTATATATGAGCAAAAGGATACTTTTATCGGATATTGCCGGATACGGGCTTAAGAGGTGAAAAGCATGGATAAACTTCAGGAAAAGAGCAGGCAGGAACAAAATAAGTCAAAGTTTCATATGACAAGGGAAATCCTTTACGGCAGTCTTTATGAGGACAGCGGAAAGCTTCTTAGGGGGTGGTATAACGCGAAGACCTACTACAGCCTGAAGTCTGCAGAGGTATCGCAGTATCTTTCATCCGTCGGCAGGAGCATCGCAAAGAGCTACAAAAACTCCGCCCTGTCGTCTGCGGTTAATGCTTCGGCAAAAAAGATAAAGCAGGCATCACTGGCGGTAAAGAATGTCACCGTAAAGGCAGTGCGTGCCGCCGTCATCACGCCCGTTAAAGCGGTATATAAAAAAACAAGTACCCTTGCGGTAAATGCCGCAAAAAGGACCGGTGCCTTTTTCAAGGCCTCGGGTGCGTGGATACGGGGAAGGTTTTCAAAGGTTAATAAGGAAAAAACTGCCGGTGAGGGCGCAGTAAACAGCGCTGAAAAAAAGCCCAATATCATAACAAGAGGGTTTAAGGCAGTGGGAGGAGCCGTTAAAGGTACGGCAAAGGCACTTACAGACAATAAAGCTGTCAACAGGGTAAAGGCAGCGGCAGGGTATTTTAAGAGAAAGGCTGCCGAGATCAAGGGAACCCTGATCGCAAAGTATACGGATTATAAGTACGAAAACGACAGAAAAAGCGCGATCGGTAAAAACCGGATACACGATATGCTCAGGGAAAAAAAGGGAGGTGCCTTATATACCGAAAAGCTGAACAATTTCAGAAAAGAGCTTCAAAATGATAAGGCGGTTAGCTCAAATCTGCGCTTAAGGGCAAATTTAGAGCGCTTAAGGCGTAATGCCGGCGATATGGAAAAGGGAAATACCGGTGATGTGGAGCTTGCCGAAATATCATCCGACGGTACCTTTAAGAAAGAAGACCCCGGAATGGGAATGCTTCAAAGCCTTAATGAATTCGATCTCGGAAAGGCTCTCATAAAGGAGGATGTAAATGCGGTAAAGTCCGTGCCGGAGGATAACAGCCTCGTCGGGACATCAGCCAAAGAAACAAAGAAGCTTTCAGCAAATGCCAAAAAGCTTAAGAAGATAGGGAAGACCGGATTAAAGGTCATGAAAACGGTCGAGGGTGTTAAAAAGATGACAATTAACGGTCTGGACAAGACCGGCGTTTCAAAGGAGGTAACCGAAAAGATCGACATACCCGTAGGCAATATGGGGAAGGCATTCAACAATATAATAAATATCGCCGACGACAAGCAGAGAGAAAAGAATATGGCAAATTTCCTCACAAATGTGCTCGATCAGGCGGGAAAGATCGTAAAGCACTTTAAGGGGGACAATTCGTTTTCGAGGATCACAAGCGATACAAATGCCGGTGTCTCAAATATGGAGCAGGCAAAAAAGGATGCGGACAACATCGAAAGATCCAAGGCATCCGTAAATAATATCATGAATGCGACAAAGATGCTTTCAAATACCTTAAAGGAGGCAAAAAAGAGCCATAAAATTCTGGATCAGGCAGTGATCTTGAAACCCGTGCTTACCATCATAAACGGAGTGGACACCTATAATAAGCTGCAGAGGACAAATGATAAGCTGAATGCCCTTACCAAAGAGGATCTCACACTTAACATCACGGATAAAAATGTCATCCGTCATATGGGACAGGGCAAGGACATGATGATAAAGCAAAACAAGGTAAAGCAGACCGAGGCAATGACGAACGCAGTCTATGACGCTTCCTTAGCGGCAGCGGGAATCCTTACAGGAGGAGCACCGGTAGTAAAGCAGATAGGGAATTGCTTAAAAAAGGTTTCTCCCATCGGCTACCTTGTAAATCAGATGAAGGCAAAAACGGATCACGAGATCATGATGGAGGATGCCTTCGGCTCCATGGAAAAATACGAAAAGATAAAGGCTGAGCACGGACTGACTAAGGAGGAGATCGAAAGCGAGATCCTTAAGCTGACAGACAGTGCCACAGTAAAGGAGTATGCGGACAGGGTAAGGGCCGAAACCGCTCTCCATCTTCACAGCAGGACCGTCCAGGCAGAAAAGAACATGATCGAAAATGCCGCCACGAAGCTTAAGGAGGCGGGAAACATAAAGGGGAACTCCGCACAGGCGATCTATAAGGAAATGGGCGGGAGCACCGATTACGATAAGCTTATGGGACGCTCAAAGGAGGAGATCCACAAGGCGAAGATAGAAGAGGCAAAAAAGAAGAGAAACGAGGAGAGGCTGAAAAAAGAGCAGTCACTTCAAAATGGTAAAAAAAAAACTGGCAGAAGGATGATGTGATAGGAGGACAATAGGATGACAAAGGCGATCGAAATATTAAGAGACAGACTTTCGGAGGATTCGGTAGAGTTTTCATACGATAATATAGACGGCATCCCGACCTTAAGGCTTGTGCTTGATTCCATGGGAGAGGATGAAAGCGGCATAGTGATACTTGAGTTAAGCGGTATTCCGCTTGAGGAGGAGGACAGGTACGGATATTTCCATTTTCTGTCCGTCGTTGCAAATAAGTTAGAGGCAGGGCAGATACAGGGCACTCTTAAAAATCTGAACCGCATAAATACGGAGGTGCTTTTAGGGAGCTTTCAGATAGTGGAGGAGGCAGGCACAGTCGTTCATAAATATGTCTTTAAGACCGTAAACGAAAAGCCTGAGGAGACCGCAGAGGATCTGTACAACTGTCTTGTGGACATCGTCGCCGTCATAAATAACGATTACGACAATGTACTTGCGGCTATAGAGTGAAAGTGACACTTTTGTGACATTATTGAAAACGGCGTTATGGTAGACTACGCGTGGGTGAATACGGCAAATAAGGAGCGGCAGAGTATTGGGAGAAAATAAACTATCCTTTCAGCAGGTCTACAGCGAAAACTTTTCTTATGTTTACAATTATGTCTATATGCGGACGGGTCACAGGGAGACTGCGGAGGATCTGACAAGTCAGACCTTCCTTAATGCGCTTTCGCATTATGATTCCTATGATCCCGGGAAGGCAGGGATCAGGACATGGCTCTGCACCATAGCAAGAAACCTCACCACAAATCATATGACAAGCAGTCATGTAAGGCTTGAAACAGGGATTGACGAGGAAAGCTCCCAGAGCTTTTTTTCCTACGAGGATGAGTATGAGATCCTTAAGGACGATGCGAATAAGGAGGTTGCAAGACTTCTCTTACTGCTGAGTGATGAGGAAAGAAATCTCATCTCAATGCGCTTCGGTCTTGAGCTTGAGATAAAGGATATCGCAGCCGCTCTTGATATAACCGAAAACGCAGTACGCAAACGCATAAAAAAGATTCTGGTAAAATGCGCTGCCTTTGAGGAAGGGCACGATCTGTCGGAATTCATCTGAGGATACGGCAGCGACAGGCGCTAAACAGCCAGTGGCTGTTTGCTCAGCGCCGACCGGAGCGGAGCGTAGACGCTAAACAGCCAGTGGCTGTTTGCTCAGCGCCGACCGGAGCGGAGCGTAGACGCAATTCGTGATATCACTTGCGGGCAAAAAGGTATTACCGGATACATAAGACGGGGGACGGTTTTTGAACCCAAAAACCGTCCTTCCCTTTTTTTATATCAGATTCAGGCTCATTTTTTTATCACGGCTGTATATTGTCATAGAAAGACATAAACGGATTAAAAAAAATCCGGTAAAGCAGTGATATTACAAATAATAAGATTTAACAGGGGGAAAAGAAAATGGGACTTATAAATGAAAACGGACAGAGTGTCAGCAGGGAGGATCTTGAGCTTGCAAAGAGGATGATGAGGGATTCGATCGATTCTCATTTAAAAAGGCTGCAGTGGTATATTAAGTCAAACGGTGATCCTGTTAAGGCTATGGTTGAACCGCTCATAAAGGAATATCAGGACGGTCTTTCACAGATCGACAGGAGGTTTGACGAGGCATTTAGATCAGGAGAAGACATAAAGATAACCGACTTTATGACCTCTTTTTCCGATGACATTGCAGATAAAGCCGCATCAAAGCTTAATAAGAACGATGAATATTATTTTGACTTTCTGATGTTTGTTGGGACAGGCTTCGGGAATCCCGCATACAGAAGGCTTGCTACGAATAAACCGGATGAGGTAAGGGAGGAGCAGGACAGTGAAGCTGCCTACAGGGAGTCCACGGATAATTTTATGTTTGCCGAGGCAGCCATGGAGGGGATCGGGGATATTCCGGATTATGACCCGAACAGTGAAAGCGTTAAGGCACTTTATACGGCGAGGGCCGGAAATTCCAACACCTTAAGAAAAACCCTTGAGGACTTTGAGGTACAAAAGCAGGAGGTGATGGATAACGAATTTTTAGATGAAGAGGCCAAGGCGGAGCACATCAAAAATATAGATGAGAATATCGAAAGCTATAAAAAGGGAGTATTCGGCTTAAATACCGCGGCGGAGGTGGCAAGGATACATTCCGTAAGACTGAATAACAAGGATAAGATAACGATCTCTGATGTATTTAGTGCCTATTCCGATCTGAATATAGCAAACAGACCGGCAGATGCCGACGGAGGCAAGCTTCGCGGTCAGATAGTCATGGCCGGTGATATCAGAGGCGTGACGGCTTCTGCCGTGCCCCCGATGCTTTACAGGGTTTTGGAGGATATCACCGATTATATGAATGAGATCAAGCAGACGCCGGACCCGGCTTTAAGAAAGACGAGGGCTCTGCAGCTTGCCGCCTTTTCATTCCAGACCATGCTTTCCGGGCATTTCTTTGATGACGCAAACGGCAGGACCTGCAGGATGTTTGCGGATACCATCCTTCAGACCTTCGGTCTGCCGCCCCACACGCCGTTGCCTGAGATCGAGACTAAGGTTAAGACCATGGGAAGTCAGTTTGATCACAGGGCTGTGACAAACATTTTCATGGACGGAATAAAAAGAAGCAATGAGACATTGCAGCAGATACGCGCTGAGGCTGATGAAAAAAGAAGGGAGAAGGAGAGCGCGGCAAGGGAGAAGGAAAGGACAGCCAAAGACATAGCAGACAGAAATAAAAAGCTTACCGATCCGGTATCCAGACTGTATGTGTTGGAAAGCATTACGGTAAGCCGGTTTGAAAGGGAGGCGCTCATAAACAACAGGATGCCCTCGGCTCCTTTAAATGATCTCATGAACGCGGTACTTGTCTTTGGCTCGGGCTTACCCTTAAACCAGCTTGAGGATGCCTACAAAAACCTCATATCAAAGGCGGACAGGTATATATACGGTCAAAAGACGGATATAGATCACTCAGAAAAGGTACGCTGGGCACAGAGTCTTAAGGCACAGGCGCGTACTGCCCTTACAGATCTGCAGACCGCCCTTGAATTTAATGATTTTTCACCTGAAGAGATGAAGCTTCCGGCAAACTCCAGTTACTTTAACACAAAGGAAAAGAATGTAAAAAAGGAGCAGGAGGCTCTTGAGGAGGAAAAGAATCTTCCGCCCCTTGCATCACCGGAGGATTACAGTATACCGGAAAACGGTCCGAAAAATGTCACAAATGTGGAAGACGCGATAGACGGTCTCATACAAAAGCTTGACTCCATACAGGATATGAAGGGTAAGCTTGCTGTTATTGCCGATATAAATGTCGCGGAAAACCTGGGTATTACAAGACCCGGCTATAGCGACCGTGTACTCAAGGCGCTTACAGATCATATCATGCTGGATGAAAACGGCAATGTCAGACCGGAGGCGCAGAATATAGGTCAGGATATAGGGGAGCTTATCGGACAGTACCGTCTTTCGGCCTACCGA
The DNA here is from genome assembly GCA_017633935.1 of Lachnospiraceae bacterium. Lineage (GTDB taxonomy): Bacteria > Bacillota > Clostridia > Lachnospirales > Lachnospiraceae > NK4A144. The sequence goes on from JAGBOJ010000103.1 coordinate 18,346, forward strand.
AAGATCGCAAGCTCGGGAAACAAGGACGCGAAGTGGAGCATGGAGCTGATGAGAGCCGAGGGACTTTCATCGGGATTTTCATTTCCAGAGGTTTTTTCCAGAGAATACCATGTGGATATAACCGGATTTCCCGCTGCCGTAGATGCATACCTTAAGGCAAATTCCACTGAGGAAGAAAGAAATGACATGAAAACCGTAGGTATGTCCGATTCCGGGGATATTTCAAGGCAAAGAAGCTACAGCCTTGAGGCAGCCTACCGTAAAGAGCTTATGAGCAGTATTCCCGAAATTACCATGGGAGATGATTACATCGCCTCCTTAGCCGGCTTAAAGGACGGGATAAACCAGTCCCTTGCGGCTGCGGAAAAATATAAGAACAGCGAAGATATAAAGAGCATTACAGGCTCCATAGACGCGATGATGGAGCAGGCAGCATTAAGGACTGCCATTAACAATCAGGCGAATGTGGCAAAGATCTCGGTCCGTACATCCTCAAGGATCATGAATTTTATGGAAAGGGAAGCGCTTGATCCGGCATGGCATGAAAATAAAAATGAGGTAAGAAAGAGCCTTCTTGCGGCACTTAAATTTACGGATCCTGAAATGGCGGACAGGTATCTTCAAAAGGAGGAGCTTTTAAGAGCGCGTACAGAGGAGATAAGCAGAGGTAAGGAGCTTATAACGGACTATTTTGAAGCACAGTCCTCATCCTCAAAGGATACCTTAAAAAAGCTGGTTGAAGCAAACGGAAGCAATAAGACCGAAAGCCTTGCCAAAATGGGTGCCATCATAGAAAAGAGATACGGTCTCGGAAAGGAGATCTCCTTAGAGCTTGCCAGGGGTGCAAAGGAAGCGATAGACAGGATCAAAGAAAGAAAGGAGGATCCGGTATCGGCATTTGACAGCTCCGCAAAGCTTATGAAGGCTGCCTTAGGCTCGATCACTGCTCTGCAGATGAACAGATTTGAGATAAGCAAAAAAGGAGAGCAGGTGAGGGCTGCCTTAAAACCGCTGCTTAATGATGAAAGGGTCAAATTCATCGACAACACGAGGCATTGCAGCAAGACCTTAAAGGCCCTTCTACAGGATCCCGGAGCCTTTGACAGGATGAAGGAGATGTTTGATACCAAAAAGAATTACAGACTCTTAAACTGGAATTCCTCAGAATACAACGAAGCAAAAAAGGCATTGGATGATTTTACGAAGGAAAGAGACAGTCTCCTTAAGCTGGCGGATTCATATGACGGAAGAGAGCTTACCGAAGCTGAAGATAAGGCCTTAAACGATCAGATAGACAGGGCAAATGAAAAGATCGCAGGCTGCGTTGATACCCTTGAAAAATATATCAGGAAAGAGGGAATGGAGGATATAACGAATAAATCACAAGGTGCCGGTCTTGCGCGTATCACCGGCGCGAAGGGTCTTGCGGATATCTTTATCAAGGCAGATAAGGATCTTGCAGACAGGTTCCCCGATGAGGTAAAGCAGTCCGTTAATAAGGACAAGATAAAGCTCAGAAGCTACTCCGAGCTTTATAAGGAGGAATACCAAAAGGCTGAAAAGGAAGGCACAAAGGACCGTCACAGAAATGCTGCAAAGTCAGCAAAGAAGCGTCTTGATAAACAGATAATTAAAGGCAATGTAAAAGAAAGATAAAAGGAGGAAAAAAAATGCCAAACGATAGAACAAACAATACAGCAAATACGGAATTTTCAGGAAACACCCCGGGGAATGTCGATCTGCCGGAAAACAATTACCCCGAAAAGCCGGTTGACCCGATGGAAAACAATTACCCCGAAATGCCCTCTGACCAGATGGAAAACAATTACCCCAGCAAGGAAGAGGTCATGAAAGAGCTTGAGGAGCCCGGACGGGTAGACCTGCCTGAAAATAATTATCCCAGCAAGGAAGAGGTCATGAAAGAACTTGAGGAGCCCGGACGCGAAAAGAAGGGTTCGATTATGGATGAGTTTGAAGAGATCAATATTGAAAAGCCCAAGGCGGAAAAGAAGGGCTCTATCATGAATGAGTTTGAAGAGGTCCAGGCGGAAAAGAAGGGCTCTATCATGGATCAGTTTGAGCAGGTAGAGGCTCCTAAGGTAAATGCGCCCGCAAAGGAGGCTGGCGTAAATCCGTATCCGATTTCAGACCTTGAGGCAGGGGCAAACAGCCTTAATGAAAAAATAAACGGCTTAAAATCCGGAAATGAGATCGAGGGAAAGGGCGATATCTTAAGACAGATAGCGCAGATGAAGAGGCTCACCTCGCAGTGCCTTGCCGTTGCGGAAGATAACGAGATGGCAGGTCTTATCCCCGGCGGAAAGGAAGCGATAGCTAAAGGAAACATTAAGGTAAACGACATGGATGCAAGACTTGATATTCTCGATGCGTCCATCAGAAAGGGGTGGCCTTCAGGCGATCTTAATGCTCTTTCGGACATGGCTGCTCTTGCAAAGGGCATCGAGGGTCTTAAGGACGCAAAGAATATATTGCCGTCGGATAAGAAAAAGATAGCGAATTTTATTGATTTTATCGAGGATATAAAGAAGCCCGGAAGAAGGCTTAAGTTTGATGAAAGATACGATAAGATCGAGCAGGCGGAAAAGCTTCTTAATGAGCTTCCCGACGATGCAAAGGAATATGAGTTCAAGGAATTGTTTGATGCAGCCAAAAAATCCATTGAGAATTCACAGAACCTTGAGCCGGATGAGGCTGATATAGGCAATATCACAAATAAATGGGATGATATAAAGGTACAGCCCTTTGCAAAAAAAGACCTTGCGGCATTAAAGAATAAGGCATTGGGACCGGAGAGTACAACCCTTTTTGCAAAGTGTTCATCAGAGCTTGGCGCGAACGAGAAGGGTATCTCAAAAAATGACGCGCTGAAGGCTTATGCGGTGATGTTTGATAAAAACAGCTCAAGGCTTCACAAGGATTCGGCACAGTTCAAGCAGATTAAGGACGGTATCAAAAAGACCACAGGTTCAAACGGGACTGAGGCTGACAGACGGAGGCTTCGGGAGGATGTGAAGAAGTGGCTTACCGATCCCAAGTATGACCGCATCAATAAGCACGGCTCTTCAAGCTTTGACAACAAGCGCTTTAACGAGATGTTCGCACTTGCAAACGAGCTCGATCCCGCATGGGCAAAGGAAAATTTCGGAAGGATGAAGCTTACCGCCCATCACGGTGATAAGGCTTCGGCATTTAACAGTATCAATGATTTCCTGAATGCCGAGCACAGGCTTATGATCGATAACAACTGCATCGCAAACAGCGCTTCCCAGAAGAACAAGGCATGGTACAACGCCGGTAAGGACGGGAAGGTAAAGAATGTGAAGCTTTCGGATCTTGAGAAGGAAAGCGGAATGGTTAAGAATCAGGGAGCAAAGAACAGAAAAGCACCCCAGAAGAATAAGGTTATGCAGGGACCGTCACACTCAATGTAAGGGAGAAGAATCATGGAGATCAATACCGAGCGGATCGAAAAGCTTTTTGCATCTTCCGATTTTTCAAAAGAAACAGATCTGAAGGAGAGGCTTGAAAAGAAGGTGTTTGCCGTAAAGCAGGTCTCTCTTAACGATCTGATGGAAAAAGAGGGTATGAGGAAGGAAGAGGCTCTTAAGGGCAGGCCGGAAAATAAAAGGGTCGCAGTTAAGCATTCGCAGAAAATGATCAGCCCTCCGGTGATGTAAGAAAGAAAGGAAATGTGATCCAAAACCCGGTTATATGAGGAATACCGAAGGATGATTTGATATGACAGAACAGATCCGTACCGTTAATCTGATCCTTGCCGTAGCGGGGATGGTGCTTTCGGTGGTGGGCTTTGTACAGTCTGCCACTGCACATAATCTCGAAAAGAAGTCCAGACATTTTTTTATGGCTCTGTTCGGGGTGTGTGAGATATATGTCATCTGCATCCTTTTAAGGGAGTTTGTTTACTTCAGGCAGGAGCCGGTATGGGTCGTATTTTCAAGGATACTTTTTTTCGGACAGGCATTTTTTGCGTCTCTTCTCCCGCCGCTGATCACGGGCTTTATCCTCTATCAGAGCAGGGAGAAGAGCTTTGTAAAAAGCCCGGCATTTATCATTTCCTTCGGACTCTGGCTTGTATACATATTGCTGCTTGTGGTGAATGTCTTTAACGGAATGATATACCGGGTGGATGATCAGAATCGGTATACGAGAGGTCCGCTTTTTCAGGTGCTTGTGATGCCGACGGTGCTTATCATGGGCATCAACCTGATCACGGTATGGCTTAAAAGGAAGAAGCTTTCCTCAAAGCAGATACATGCCTTTACGGTCTATGCGGCAGCTCCGATGATAGCCATGATACTTCAGATGTTTTTTTTCGGAGTACATCTGATCTCGCTTTCATCCGTCATTGCGGCGCTTTTTATGCTGAGCTATATCATAGCCCACGAATCGGAGCAGTATCATATCGTGGAGGCGGAGAATGCAAAGCTCAAGGTTGATATCCTGCTTGCGCAGATACAGCCGCATTTTCTTTTTAACTGCCTGACGACCATTAAAAACCTCTGCGTTACGGACCCCGCGCTTGCGGAAAAGGCCGTCGGGGAATTTACAATGTACCTCCGTCACAATATGGATTCGCTTACCGAGGACGGACCGATACCGTTTAAGAAGGAGCTTGAGCACGTATACGGATATGTGAGTCTCCAGCAGTTAAGATTTAAGGACGAGCTTGATATCAGATACGATATTGAGTGTGATGATTTTATGCTGCCGGTGCTTACGCTGCAGCCAATAGTCGAAAATGCCGTGACCTACGGGATCAGAAAAAAAGAAAGCGGAAGGGGCACGGTTCTTATAAGCACAAAAAGAGAGGGAGACCATATTGAGATCTGTGTCGCTGACGACGGACCGGGGTTTTTATATGAGGAGTCTTCTTCGGGTGAGGAGCGTTCCCACATAGGACTTAGGAATGTAAGAGACAGGGTTAGGCAGGTGTCTAACGGGGATCTTTTGATCGATTCCGTAAAGGGAAAAGGGACTACAGTGAAGATAATTATACCGGCAGACATTCAGCCGGCTTTTAGGGGAGACAGGACCTGATGCTGATCTATGCGATAGATGATGAAGAAAATGTATTGGAGGAGACAGGCAGGGTTATAAAGGAGGCATCACCCGAGGCAAGGCTTTTGATCTTTAACAGAGGGGATAAGGCTCTTAATGCCATTAAAAACGGAGACAGGCCGGATTTTCTGTTTTCGGACATAGAGATGCCCGGCATATCGGGAATGCAGCTTGCGATAAGGGTTAAGGAGCTGTCTCCGGATACAAGGATAGTATTTACAACGGCATATGAGAAATACGCTCTTGAAGCCTTTAAGGTAAAGGTTCAGGGGTATCTTTTAAAGCCGGTATCGGTTGAGGATGTGGCAGAGGAACTTAAGTATCTTCCGGGTAAGAGTGAGGAGACAAGGGATAAGCTCGTTGTCAGGTGCTTCGGATATTTTGATGTCTACTGGAAAAAGGAAGCGCTGATCTTTACAAGAAAGCAGAGCAAGGAGCTGCTTGCCTACCTTATCGACAGGGAGGGGGCTGCCTGCACCGCAGGTGAGGTCGCAACCGCTTTATGGCAGGATGAGACAGATGTGCGCCTGGAGCAGAACCGTATAAGGGTCCTTGTAAACGACCTGAGGAACACCTTAAGAGAGATCGGCATGGAGGATGTACTTATAAGGAAGCACCGCGAGCTTGCGGTAAGGCGCAATATGCTCGACTGTGATTATTACCGGATGCTTGAAGGAGATATCGAGGCGATAAATTCCTACAGAGGACAGTATATGGCACAGTACAGTTGGGCCGAGATAAAAAACAGTTCCCTTCTTTCACTTAAGAGATGAATGTGGTATCATTAAAAAAAACGTGAGGTGAAAGCTTATGAAGGGTGCGATACATTCTCTGGAATCATTCGGTTCCGTGGACGGACCGGGAATCCGTTATCTTATTTTCTTAAAGGGCTGTGACATGCGCTGCAAATATTGTCACAATGCCGACACATGGACAAAGGAAAGTGATCTTCATATGGAGACGGACGAGCTTTTGGACAAAGCCGAAAGGTTCCGTTCGTACTGGAAAAATGAGGGAGGCATCACGGTAAGCGGCGGAGAGGCTCTGCTGCAGATAGATTTTGTCACGGAGCTTTTTAGGAAGGCTCATGAAAGAAACATAAATACATGTCTTGATACTTCAGCCCAGCCTTTTACAAGGCAGCAGCCATTTTTCGGGAAGTTTGAGGAGCTGATGAAGGTAACCGATCTTATTTTGCTTGATATAAAGCATATCGATTCCGAAGAGCATAAAAAGCTTACGGGACATCCCAATGAAAATATACTGGACTGCGCAAGATACCTTTCGGATACCGGTATCCCCGTGTGGATAAGGCACGTTTTAGTGCCCGGGATCACCGATAACGATGAGTACTTAAGAAGGACAGCGGATTTTATAAAGACTCTTAAGAATGTCGAAAAGGTGGAGGTCCTGCCCTACCACACACTCGGCGCCTTCAAATGGAAGGAGCTCGGGATGAATTATCCGTTAGAGGGAGTGGAGCCGCCGACGGATGAGAGGAAAAAGAATGCCGAGGATATCTTAAGGGGATTAAAGTAGAAGGGTATTTTAAAAGGCTAAAGCAGGAGAGGGTATTTTAAGAGGTATATAGCGTTATGGGAGATAAGAGACATCCGATACGAAAAAGAGTCAGGCTTATCATGATCCTGATAACAACAGTGACACTGCTTGTTACGGGCGTGATAGGTCTTGTCAGTATGTTTACGATACAGAATCTTTCAGAGGAAGTCATCACGGACCAGATGAAAAAGAACATGACGGACATTGTTGAGGGGCGCAGGAGGATCGTTGAAGCGGAGCTTGAGAGGTATTCCTTCCATGCGGAGGAATTTGCCGATTTTATAAGCCGTACCTATTCTTCGCCCGATGACTATCAGCCGGTGACCATACCGCCCCTTGATCCGGCAAACGGGGGAAAGCTTGTACTGCAGCTTTCCGAGAGGGAAAAGGGTATAGATGTGTATGAGGAAAAGATCTATCATGAGGCCAGTATGGTCGGAAATATGAAGTATATCCTCGATCCGGTGATAGCAAAGGAAAAGGAGATACTCACGATCTACGTGGGCTCGGAATCCGGCTTCCTTCTGGGATATGATAAGAACTCGGATCTTTTTGATATGGAGGATACTTCATATGATTACAGCAGCTCTTCATGGTACAAGCCTGCAATTAAGGCCGGCGGGGCGTATTTTACGGATGCCTATACGGATACCTTCGGGAGAGGTCTTACGATCACCTGCGCAGCTCCCTTTTATGATGCGGGCGGCAGCGTGGCAGGCGTGCTGGGGATTGATTTCCTTATCGGAGATATGTATGAGGAGGTCATCTCGGCGGAGCTTGATGAGGGAGCGTATGTTTTTCTTGTTGACGGAAACGGAAATGTGATCTCGCCAGACAGCGAGGCTCTTCCGCTTACTGAAAGCGAAATGGTCAGCGAGGGTACAAAGGCGGAGATTTTAAGCGGCAAAACGGGAGTCACTTTAGATGATAACGGGGTTTATTATGCTTATTGTCCGGTAAACGGCGTAAACTGGATCCTGTGTACCCATATGCCGCAGGAGCTGGTGCTTAAACCCGTTCATGAAATGGACAGGCTCATCCTTGCATCGGTGGTATTCTTTGTGATATTCCTGTTCATCACCCTGGCGATCGCGATGTATGCTGCACAGCGCCTTTCAAAGTCAATCACCGATCCCATAATCGAGCTCGGAAACGACGCGTTAAAGATCTCCGGAGGGAATCTTGATTACAGGGCAAAGATAAGGCAGAATGATGAGCTTGGGGATCTTGCGGGACGTTTTAACGAGATGGCGGATTCCTTAAAGCAGCATATCGCAGATCTTACTTCGATGACAGCCGAAAAGGAGAGGATGGGCGCCGAGCTTGACGTGGCGGCAAGGATCCAGTCGGATATGCTTCCTTCGGTATTTCCCGCTTTTCCCGACCGTAAGGAGTTTGACATTTACGCCTCGATGTCGCCTGCAAGAGAGGTGGGAGGCGACTTTTATGATTTCTTCCTTATTGACGGAAACCGCCTTGCGCTCGTGATAGCCGATGTGTCCGGAAAAGGTGTGCCGGCGGCGCTTTTTATGGTCACGGCGATGACACTTATCAAGAATAACAGCCTTATAAGCGATTCTCCCGCAGCCGTGCTTGAGGAGGTAAATAAGGAGCTTTGCGCAAAGAACAGGGAGCAGCTTTTTGTCACGGTATGGCTCGGATTCCTTGATATAAATACAGGTAAAATGATATACTCCAATGCAGGTCATGAATATCCGGCGATAAAAAGCGGAAATGATGATTATACCTTAATGGAGCTTGAAAACGATCCGCCGCTTGCGGCGATGGAGGCTATGGCTTATGAAAATATGACTGTCATGATGAAGCCCGGCGACAGCATTTTTCTTTATACCGACGGTGTGCCTGAGGCTAAGAACGAAAAGGGCGAGCGTTTCGGTATGGACAGGATGATGGCGGTGATTAAGGAGAACGAAAAGGGAGATCCGAAGGAGCAGGTCGAGGTAATAAAAAAGGCGGTGTACGATTTTACCGGCAATGCGGAGCAGTTCGATGATATCACGCTTTTGGAGCTCAGCTATTACGGAAGCAGATGATATGGGCTTAAGAATCTTTTTATAAATATTTTTCTAATCCGAACAAGCCGGGTCGAAGGTTGTTGATGAAGCGATCTTCAGGAGGTATTTTATTGGTAAGAGAGCAGACTACGATAGATAAGGCGATACAGGCCTTTGTAAAAAACCGTGTGGGCGGTGTTATTGTTAATGACAGGGACGGTGAGATATTATACAAGGATAAGAGGATAATCTTATCGGATAAGGGCAAGGGACTTTTCAACAAAAAACGTCCCGCCGTCGATGAGCTTAAGACATGGGAATTTACCGATATGGACTCGGGGAAATATTACCGTGTCGAGACCGCATTTGTGGAGGTCGAAAATGAGGGGTATCAGTGCCATCTTTTTACCGATGTGAGTGATTATGCGACGCTCTTCCAGGATATTTCCGATTATTCAAAGAAGATATCGGATATGAGCGATTTCCAGAAAAGCATCCTTGCAAAGCTGTCACAGGATTATGACTGCTGCCTGCCGGAGCTTACGGCTTTTTGCAGGGCGACGGATGCCGAGCTTTATATGTATGAGGACGGGAGCAGCCACGTAAGACGCAGCAGCTACAGCAGGCGTCTCCATCGCGCGAATGTTCCGGTATCCGATGAGCTTGAGGCGCTCTTTGACATAAAAAGGTTCGGACTTGAGGACGGCTATTACTGCTTCTTATCAGAGCGTGCCGGTAATCAGAGATATGCGGTTTTTTTAAGAAGAGGGCATGATTTTAACGAGGAGTATTTCAGGGATGCCTCCGTATATAATGTTATCCGTCTTTATATAGAAAACGGCATACTCCGCGAAAAGATAATATACGAAAGCGAGCACGACGGTCTCACCGGGCTTTACAACAAGGGAAAATATATGTCGCTTAAGGAGCAGGCCTTCGGTGCTCCCGAGAGGATCGCGGTATTTAATTTTGACGTAAATAACTTAAAAACAGTTAATGACAGTCTGGGTCACGAGGCGGGCGACAGGCTGCTTATAATCGCGGCGGACAGTCTTAAGGATATACTTTCCGAGGATGTGATGGGCTTCAGGCTCGGCGGTGACGAGTTTCTGGTCATTGCAAGAGGCATATCGTGGTCTGAAGCGGAAGACCTTAAGCAGGAATGGGAAAAGTCTCTGGAGCGGATGAACGCAAAGTATAAGCAGGATGTGACCATTGCATGCGGGACGGCTTACGGGGACGGAGAGTACGATCTTGATATACTGTTGGCGGATGCCGATACAAGGATGTATGAAAATAAAAAAGCAATGAAGGAGAAGCTTGGATTAAAGACAGGGAGGTGAAGGCATGAAAGAGATCACCGTCGAAGCAAAAAGAGAAAATCTGGGAGAGATTTTTGATTTTGTTGTGTCCGCGCTTACCGAATCGGGGTGCGATAAAAAACTCATAAGGCAGTGCAAGCTGTGTGTGGAGGAGATATTCTTAAATATTTCAAGCTATGCCTATCATCCCGAGACCGGTCCTGCCACGGTGACTGTGGAGATGGCTAACGGAGACAAGCCTTTAAGAGTCAAAATTTGCTTTATAGACAAGGGAAAGCCCTTTGATCCTTTAAGCGAAAAGAATCCGGATATTGAGTCGGAGCTTGATGAGAGGCAGATCGGAGGTTTAGGGATATTTCTGGTACGCACGACTATGGATGATGTTTTTTATGAATATACGGACGGAAAAAACGTGCTGACGATGCAGAAAAGGTTTGTATAAGGAGAAGGGGAAATATTTATAATGGAGACAAGAAGGACAGAGGATGGTACAAAGATCATTCTTAACGTGACCGGAGAGATTGACGGAACAAACGTGGGCGATTTTGAGTCTGAGATTAAAAGAGCGGTTGAGGATTCCGAGCAGCTTATCGTGGATCTTGACGGGCTGGAGTATGTCTCATCCGCGGGATTAAGGGTATTTCTTATGGCTCAGAAGCAGGTGAAGCAGAACGGGCACGATATGGTCATAACAAATGTCTGCGACGACGTTATGGACATATTCAAGGTGACGGGCTTTGTAAAGCTCTTAAATATCGAGTGAATGCAGGGTAAGAGGCTTACAGGCCGGTGAATTCATCTATTGAATGCATTATTTCCGAAAGTATGCCGATATCTGCCGTAAATTCACCGGTCTCAAGAGAGTGGTTAGCATCCTTTACAAGGGTAATGTGTATTTTACGCCTGTCGCAGGCAGTGCGGATCTTTTCATAGTCCGCCCACGGGTCGTTTGTGCCCGAAAAGGCTATTCCGGCAGAACCGGGTTTTACCAGGGATAAGGTGTTTTCAAGCGGAGTGAAGAATATGTGTCTGACGGGCAGATTGTGCTTTGATGCATAAAATGCCGCTACGCTCGTGCCGAGACTTTTTGATACGAATAAGATGTCGTCCGCATTGTTAAAGCTTACGCTTTTTAATTCATCGCCTGCCTGATTCAGGGCAAGCTCAAAGCATTTCATCATCTTTTTTTCATCATTGAACACACCGTCGGGAAAGCCGGTGAAATCAAGCTTTATTAAATGATAACCCTTTCTTTTTAAGGTGTAGGCGCTGTAATAGAGCAACGGCCTGTCATTTGTGTACCCGATCCCCGGGAAGAAAACTGCGATCTTATTCATATCCTTCTCCTTTTTATGCCGGATACTATTATATTCAAACATCGGCTAAAAGTAAATGATATCCGCGTTAAAAGTCTTGTTGATAAGCCGCTTAGCCGTTATAATCATTTATTATGAAGCAACAGGAGATTTTAACGGATAACGATAAAAAGAAAACGGGTATCACTGCGGTGTTTTTTATCGCGGGACTTTCCGTGGTGCTGGCTTTGGTAGCCCTTTTCGTGTTCAGGCTTAACAGGGATGCAAGCTTTGACAGGATAAGTGAGCCGGATATGAAGGTATATGACAGATATTATGCCTTTATTTCCGACAGCCCCGAATCCTCATACTGGCAGGAGGTATTTGACGGAGCGCACGGGGAGGGGGAGCTTACGGGAGCGTATGTCGAGGAATTTGCGGTAAACCCCGCTGCCTACAATACGCCGGCGGAGCGCGTCGAGATCGCCGTGGCTTCGGGAGTGGACGGCATTATAGCCCAGGGCAGGAGCGGCACCGCGTTTAAGAAGGCACTGCTTATGGCTGCCGATGAAGGCATACCCGTGGTGATGGCGGGAGAGGACGATACCACAAGCGGACGCATCAGCTTTGTGGGCGTGAGCAAATATGATCTCGGGACCGTCTACGGCAGGCAGGCGGCAGCCCTTTCAAAGAAGCTCCTAAGCCGTCAGGACAGGGTCAAGGTAACCGTCCTTACAAGCCAGGGGTCGGATGCCGGTACGAGAAACCTGCTTATGAGCACGGTAAGAGAGGTGCTTTTGGCGGATGCCGATCTTACGGGAAGGATAACCCTTGATACCTACGCGGTAAGTGATACGGGAACCTTCGCCGCTGAGGAGTCCATAAAGGATCTGTTCATGAACAGGGAAAATATACCGGATATACTGATAGCCTTAAATGAGGAGCATACAAACAGTGCTTATCAGGCGGTCATAGATTATAACATTGCCGGTACCTGCAATATCATAGGCTATTACGAATCGGATTCCATAAAAAACGCCATAGAAAACGAGGTCATCTATTCCACCGTTACGGCGGATGTAAAGCAGATGGGAACCTATTGCACAAAGGCGCTTGACGAGTATATCGAAAGCGGATACGTAAATGAATTTTTTGCGGTGGACACCCATGTGATAGATAAGGAGAGCGTTTTCGGGCAGACGGATACGGAGGAAGAGGAATGAAGGTAAGACAGTATTATTCCAATCTTCCGATAGGCAGAAAGCTTACCCTTATATATTTTATGTCGGCGCTCTTCATCCTTGCCGTGAATATCTTCGTATACGCAAACGTGAACCGCGTGGTATCGAGACTTGACAGGGTTTATATCAGCAACATCAATTTGAACGAGCTTTCAGCGGCTTTAGACCTTGTGCAGAATACGATGAAGGAATATCTCGACACCAAAGCCACCGATGCGATGGACGGCTACTATAAGGCATATCAGGAATACGACAATCAGATAGAGGAGCTTTCCGACGAGATCTCATCCGAGGAGCCGAAGCGGATGGAAAGAAACATCCGTCATATGAGCAAAAAGTACCTGCTGCTTACCAATGAGGCGATAGAAGCAAGAAGAGGAAGAAATGTCGAGAAATACAGCAGATACTATGACGAGGCATCTACACTGCACAGATATATAAGGACTGCCGTGAACAGTCTTAACAATGAGCGCTTCAGGAGCAATTCAGCGGATTATTCACTGCTTTCCGTTTCCTTCGGATATGTCGAGATAGTCAATATCGTGGTGTTTGTGGGGATCATGCTCATAAACGTACTGCTCATGAGCCTTATCGTAAACAGGGTCACAAGACCGCTTGCCGCACTTGCGAATGCCGCAGAGCATGTCGCAAAGGGTGACTACGATGTAAAGGTTGAAAGAACGGGAACCCTTGATGAAACGGGGGTGCTAAACGAGGCATTTGTGGGAATGCTTGAGGGTATAAAGCACGGTGTCGTCATGGAGGCCCACTTAAAGGATGCGCAGCTTAAATTCCTGCAGGCACAGATAAATCCGCATTTTCTTTTTAATACCTTAAATGCGGGGGCGCAGCTTGCCATGATGGAGGAGGCCGACAGAACCTACGAATATATTCAGAATGTGGCGGATTTTTTCAGATATAACACAAAGAAGCTTGAGCAGCCGGTCACTCTTGCCGAAGAGATACGGATGGTGGATACCTATATCTACATAATAAATATCCGTTTTTCGGGAGAGATAGGGTATGATAAGGATATTGACGAAAGCCTCCTTTCGGTGACTCTGCCTGCCATGATCCTGCAGCCTCTGGCGGAAAATGCCGTACAGCACGGGATAAGGGATATCCCCGGAGAGGGAAGGATATCTCTTAAGGTCTACAGGGACGGGGATTACTGCATCATAAGCATCTTTGACAACGGGGCAGGGATGACTGAAGAGGAGATAGACAGGGTATACAGAGGAAAGGAAGCGATACCGGACAGTGACGGTGAGCCGGGCGGAGTTGGTTTACATAATGTAATGGGTAGACTGCGGCTTACATTCGATAACGAGGATGTGTTCAAGGTGAGCAGCCCGGGAAAAGGACAGGGCACCACGGTAACCTTAAAGCTTCCAATATGAAGATGGTTACAAAAAGCAGACGGATGATCACAGTTCCTAAAAATGCGGGGGTAGTAAATGTACAGGATAATGCTGGCTGACGATGAAGGAATAGTCATTGATTCGCTTAAGTTCATAATTGAAAAGGAATTCGGCTCAAGCTGTGTGGTGGAGTCTGCAAAGACGGGACGCGCGGTGATCGAGCTTGCCGAAAATTTCAGACCGGATATAGCCTTTATGGATATAAGGATGCCGGGTATAAACGGAATAGACGCGATGCGCGAGATCAGAAAGAAAAACGAATCCATCATTTTTATCGTGATGAGCGCGTATGACAAGTTCGACTACGCCAAGGAAGCGATAAATCTGGGCGTGAAGGAATACTTAAATAAGCCCGTTAACAGGAATGAGATAATCAGGGTTTTAAGAGAGTCCATGTCACAGATAGATATGGAAAGGGAAAAACGCTCACAGGAGCTGCTTATCCGTGAAAAGATGGAGACTGTGGTTCCGGTCCTTGAAAACGGTCTTATCTATAACCTGCTCTTTCAGGAGTATTTTGAGGAGGATATCGATAATTACAAAAACCTGCTTGAGATAACCGAGGAAAGATGCTATGTGGGAGTGCTGGTATTCGGTGAGGGCAGGGTCGGAAACCATATGACAAATGCCGTGGGGAGCTCGATAAGGCTGCATGAGCATTATAACGAGGTCAGGGAGCTTGTGAGGTCATATTTCAGATGCTTTGTGGGAGCGGTCACCGGAAACAAGATAGCGGTGCTCTTTCCTTCGGATAAGCCCGAGCAGTCCTATAATGAGCGCGTGGAGCTCATCGACAGGGCAAGGGAGCTTGCAAGAAAGATCAAGGAGGATATTGCCATAGATGTAAGGATAGGCTTCGGTGCAATAGTGGAGCTTATGGAGGCAATGAATTCCTATAACGGGGCATTAAGGGCTCTTGTACAGTCGGAGGGAAGCGTCGCGCATGTGGATGACCTGCCGGTGGGCGGGCATTTTGAGGAAAATTATCCGGTTGCCACGGAAAAGGAGCTTTTTGAGGCTACGGAAAAGGGAGAGGTGGAAAGGCAGCAAAAGGCGGCGATAAGGTTTTTTGACTGGATGACCGGGACCTACGGAAAGGAGCTGCCGGATATCCAGTTAAAGGCTCTGGAATTTGTGCTGCGCGCCGAGACCATCAGCTACAGGGGAAGCAATGAGACCTACAGGTTCAGGTCAAGGGCGGATTATCTTCCGACGATAGTGGAGATGGGCTCAGACCTTGAAAAGCTCAGGAGCTGGTTTTTAACTAAAACGGAAGAAGCCGCAAAGCAGATAGCCGAGAGCAAAAAGAAACGCGCAAACAGCACGGTTGATAAAGCCAAGGAATACATTAACGAAAATTACGGAAAGGATATATCTCTTGACGATGTATCGCGTGAGGTGGATATCAGTCCCTATTATTTCAGCAAGGTTTTTAAGGAGGAGACCGGAGCCAACTTTATCGAGTATCTTACAAATGTCAGGATGGAAAGGGCAAAGGAACTGCTTAAGGGGTCAGAGCTTTCGATGAAGGAGATATGCGCAAATGTGGGTTATTCTGACCCCAATTATTTTTCGAGGACCTTTAAGAGAAATGTCGGCGTTACGCCCACCGAATACAAGGAGGGGAAGGAATGAGGAAAAAAGGGAGCTTAAGGGCTTTTATACTGCTTACAGCCCTGATCCTGTGCTTTCTTACGGGATGTGCCGGAAAGGAGAGCGACGTAAAGGAGGTTCAGGAAACGGATGAGACAATAACGATAGGGATGAGCTTCGATTCATTTCTGATAGAGCGCTGGGAAAGAGACAGGGATGTGTTTGTGTCCACCGCAAAGGATATGGGTGCCGAGGTAAACGTCCAGAATGCGAACGGCGTGATCGAGACGCAGATAGAGCAGATCAGATACTTTATAAAAAAGAAGGTGGATGCCATAGTGATCGTAGCCATAGACTCGGACAGGCTTGAGGGCGTGGTATCGGAGGCAAAGTCCGCGGGGATAACGGTAGTGGCATATGACAGGATGCTCCACGATGCCAATGCCGATCTTTATGTATCGTTTGACAATCATAAGGTCGGTGAGCTTATGGCCGAGGCACTTGCCGACAGCGGATCTGATGTAAAAAAGGTGCTGATGCTTTCGGGACCCACAGAGGATGATAATGTGCTGCAGGTTAACAGCGGATTTGAGGAGATCTGTAAAAAGGAGCATATAAAGATCAGCGATATCTTCTACACCCCGGGCTGGAAGCCTGAGAATGCAGCGGATTTTTTAAGGGAAAATCCCGAAAAGCTGGAGGGCGCGGATGCGATAATGTGCGGCAACGACAATATCGCGACCCAGACGGTAAGGCTGCTTGCAGAGCAGAAGAAGGCCGGACAGATACTTGTCACGGGGCAGGATGCCGATCTTGAGGCATGCCAGAGGATAGTGCAGGGAGCACAGCTTATGACGGTCTATAAGCCCGTGGAAAAGGAGGCAAGAGCCGCAGCCGAGGCAACGATAGCACTCATTAACGGAAAAGAGCTCAGAAAGGTAAACGCTTCGGAAAATGACGGGACATATGATATACCCGCCATAATCTTAGAGCCTACGGCGGTGAATAAGACCAATATGGACGAGGTAATAATAGGAAGCGGCTTTCATCTTAAGGAGGATGTATATCTTTACGCAGGAGAATAGACGCTGTTATAGAGGAGTTTATAAAGTCAATAGTATTTTATTGTAAATTTTGATGAGCCTGTGACAAGAATGTGCTAATTCTTTGTTGAATATTTACCAAAATGATAAAAATTGAAAGAATTTAGCAAATTATTCCTGCCTTTTATGTGATATTGTGTCAGTGTACAAAAAAACAATTCCTAAATAAGGAGGGAAAAACAGATTATGAAAAAGAAAATCTTAAGCGTACTGTTAAGCGCAACTGTAGCTGCAACACTTCTTGCAGGATGTGGAAGCAGCGCATCGGCACCGGCTGAGGCACCCGCAGCAGAGGCTCCCGCAGCAGAGGAAGCAGCACCTGCAGCAGAGGAAGAGGCAGCTCCCGCAGAGGAGGCTACGGAAGAAGCAGCAGCTCCCGCAGCGGCAGCAGGAAGCAAGGTTGGTGTTTCAATGCCTACAAAGGATCTCCAGAGATGGAATCAGGACGGCGCTAACATGCAGAGCGAGTTAGAGGCAGCAGGTTATGAGGTTGACCTTCAGTATGCTTCAAACGATGTTCAGACACAGCTTTCACAGGTTGAGAACATGATATCCAGCGGATGCAACGTTCTGGTTATCGCAGCTATCGAAGGATCTTCACTCGGTGAGGCTCTTGATATGGCAAAGGATGCAGGCATCCCGGTTGTAGCTTATGACCGTCTGCTTATGGATTCGGATGCGGTTTCATACTACGCAACATTTGATAACTACATGGTTGGTACCGTTCAGGGTACATACGTAAAGGATCAGCTCGATCTTGACAACGCTGACGGACCTTTCAATCTTGAGATCACAGCAGGTGACCCCGGTGACAACAACGCAGGTTACTTCTATCAGGGCGCTCTCGACGTACTTCAGCCCTACATCGACGAGGGCAAGCTCGTTGTTAAGTCCGGACAGGTTAAATTCGATGAGGTTGCAACTCCTACATGGGCAACAGAGACAGCACAGTCAAGGGCTGAGAACATTCTTTCATCCTTCTACGCTGACGGAACAGATGTTGATGTATGGCTTTGCTCAAACGACTCTACAGCACTCGGTGTTGAGAACGCACTTGCAGCTAACTACAACGGCAAGTATCCCATCATCACAGGTCAGGACTGCGATATAGAGAACACCAAGAACATGATCGCAGGCAAGCAGTCAATGTCAGTATTCAAGGATACACGTACACTTGCAAGCCAGGTTGTAAAGATGGTTGGACAGATCCTTTCAGGACAGACCGTTGATGTAAACGATACAGAGACCTACAACAACAACGTTATCACCGTTCCTTCATACCTTTGCGAGCCTGTATTCGCAGATGTAAACAACTACAAGGAGCTGCTTATCGATTCCGGATACTACACAGAGGATCAGCTTAAGTAATTAAATCCGGGTCTTTGAAAGACTGGTATGTAACAGACAGGCGGGTTATATGATATAGCCCGCCTGTTTGTGGAAGCAAAGAGCCAAGGTGCACGCTGGGTGCTTGCACACAAAGCGTGCATTTTGGCGACTGCCCATCATCGAGCACGAAGTGCGGGATGATACGGCAGCATTGCTGAATCAAGCAGGGGGATTTATCCCCCTACTCGATCAGATAAAATATATAACAAAGGTCAAAGAAATAAACGAAGGTGAAGTACGGCCGGTCCATTGCATGATCTGCAGGGGATACAGCCAAATACAATATGGATTGGAGGGATATTTTTGGGAAAAGTCATACTTGAAATGAAAAATATCACTAAGACTTTCCCCGGCGTAAAGGCTCTCGACAATGTAAACCTTAAGGTTGAAGAGGGCGAGATACATGCGCTTGTCGGGGAAAACGGAGCGGGCAAGTCCACCCTTATGAATGTCTTAAGCGGCATTTATCCCTACGGAACCTATGAAGGCGACATCGTTTATAACGGCGAGGTCTGCAAATTCCAGAAGATAAAGGATTCCGAGGAAAAGGGCATAGTTATCATACATCAGGAGCTTGCTCTTGTGCCCCAGATGTCTATCGGTGAAAATATGTTCCTCGGTAATGAACGGGGAAAGAAAAACGCAATAAATTGGAACGAAACATATGGTGAGGCGGATAAGTATCTTAAGATGGTAGGCTTATCCGAATCATCGCGTGTACTGATAAAGGATATCGGAACCGGAAAACAGCAGCTTGTGGAGATCGCAAAGGCTCTTGCAAAGAATGCGAAGCTCCTCATTCTGGATGAGCCTACCTCTTCGCTTAACGAGACGGATTCAAGGGCGCTCCTTGACCTGATGCTTGAATTCAAAAAGCAGGGTATGACAATGATCATAATCACGCATAAGCTGAACGAGGTCGTTTATGTTGCCGATAAGATCACGGTAGTCCGTGACGGCTCGACTGTTGAGACGATGGACTGCCACGAAAGCAAGATCGACGAGGACAGGATAATAAGGGGAATGGTCGGACGTGAGATCACAAACCGTTTCCCGAAGAGGGAAAATGTCAATATCGGCGATATAAATATGGAGGTGGATCACTGGACCGTACATCATCCGCTCTATACCGAAAGAAAGGTTGTCGATGACGTAAGCCTTAACGTAAAGAAGGGAGAGGTTGTCGGCATCTACGGACTTATGGGAGCCGGAAGGACAGAGCTTGCGATGAGTATTTTCGGAAAATCATACGGCTCGGGTATTACCGGAACCCTTAAGATAAACGGGAAAGAGGTAGACCTTAAGACTCCGCGTGAGGCGATAGAGGCAAAGATAGCCTATGTTACCGAGGACAGAAAGGGCAACGGTCTTGTCCTTTCAAATCCGATCCGCGTCAATACATCCCTTGCAAACATGAAGGGCGTGAGCAATAAGGGTGTCATAGATGTGGATAAGGAGTACGCGGTCGCTGCCGAATATAAGGAGAAGCTCAATACCAAGGCTCCCACGGTTGAACAGAATGTGGGCAACCTGTCCGGCGGAAACCAGCAGAAGGTGCTTCTTGCAAAGTGGATGTTTACCGATCCCGAGATACTCATACTTGACGAGCCCACAAGAGGTATCGATGTCGGCGCCAAATATGAGATCTATTGCATAATAAACGATCTTGTAAGATCAGGAAAGTCCGTGATAATGATCTCCTCCGAGCTTCCCGAGGTTTTAGGAATGAGCGACAGGATATACATAATGAACGAAGGCAGATTTGTCGGAGAGCTGAACGCATACGAGGCTACGCAGGAGAGCATCATGGCAAATATCATACAGTCGGGAAGGGGTGAATAACATGAGTATAAACGTAAAAGCAGTATTAAAGAAATATACAATGGTATTCGCTCTGATAGCTGTGCTGATCTTCTTTCACGCGATTACCGGCGGCAAGATGCTCCTGCCGCAGAACGTAAACAATCTTATATCCCAGAACGCTTATGTGTTCGTACTGGCGGCAGGCATGCTCTTGTGTATCCTGACCGGAGGAAATATCGACCTTGCCTGCGGCTCGGTGATCTGCTTTATCGGCGGCATCGGCGCCATTATGATGGACAAGGACATCAGTGCGGTGTTTGCGGTACTGGTAATGATAATCGGAGGTCTGCTCGTGGGTGCATGGCAGGGCTTCTGGATCGCCTATGTAAAGGTTCCGCCTTTCATAGCTACACTTGCCGGAATGTACGCCTTCAGGGGACTTTCAAACGTAGTCCTTCAGGGATATACGGTAGGTATCAGAAATACGGGCTTCTTAAATGTGTTCGGCGGCGGCGCTGACTGCTATATACCGGATTTCTTCGGAAACGGTGCATTAAATATCACCTGCCTTCTTACCGGAGTCGTTCTTGCAGCCATCTATATCGTGCTCGCCTTAAAGAACCGCATCAGCGCGAAGTCAAAGGGCTATGAGGTGGAGCCCGTGTATTCGATGCTCATTAAGATGGTGATAATAAGTGCGGTAGTTATCTGGTTCTTTTATAAGCTGGCAAACTACAAGGGCATCCCCACATCACTTATATGGATAGGTCTTGTGCTCCTTGCGTATGCCTATATCACCTCGAATACGACAATGGGACGTTATTTATATGCGGTCGGCGGAAATGAGAAGGCAACGACTCTTTCCGGTATCGATTCAAGAAAGGTTTATTTCTTTGCATATGTCAATATGGGTCTTATGTCAGGACTCGGAGGTATCCTTACTATAGCCAGAGCAACACAGGCTCAGCCCACATTCGGACAGGGCTATGAGATGGATGCCATCGCTGCCTGCTTCATCGGCGGGGCTTCCGCATACGGCGGCGAAGGAAGCGTGTTCGGTATCGTTATCGGAGCACTGCTCATGGGTGTCATAAACATGGGTATGAGTATTATGGGCGTGGATGCCAATTATCAGAAGGTTGTTAAGGGAATAGTTGTGTTAGTGGCCATCATCTTTGATGTTCTGTCGAATAAGAAGAAAAAGTAAGGAGGAGGAATCATGGCAAAAAAGAAATATACGGATGTATTGAAGAAAAATGCGATGCTCATAGTCCTTGTCCTGGTATATGTCTTCTTTACGGTATCGACAAACGGACAGATGTTTCAGGCTATGAACTTTAATGCGCTTATCACGCAGAATGCCTACGTATTTGTACTGGCGACCGGTATGCTGATGTGTATGCTCACCGGCGGAAATATCGATCTTTCCTGCGGAGCCTTTGTATGCTTTTTGGGCTCCATCGGCGGTATTCTTATGAGTGTCAAGGGGCTTAACGTAGGTGTTTCGATCATTTTAATGCTCCTTATCGGAATCGTTTACGGATGTGTGCTCGGATACCTGATAGCATATGTAAATATCCCTCCGTGGATCGCTACACTGGCGGGCTTCCTTGCATTCCGCGGCTGGGGCACGGCGTTGCTCAGTGCAAACAGCACGACGGGAAGTATCTCGCTTGCGGCTCAGAAGGCTTTCCTCGGGATCTTTTCCGGAAAGCTCTTCAGCACACCGATAAACCAGCTTAACATCGTCTGCATGGCAGCCGGAGTTATAGCGTGTGTGATCGTGGTGGTTACGTCATTTATGAGCAGGGCAAATAAGGTTAAGAAGGGCTATGAGGCAGAGTCCATGGGAGCTCTTCTGATCAAGATGGTTCTCGCGGTTGCGGTCATCATGCTCTTTTCCTATAAGCTTGCAATGGCGGGAGGTATCCCCACGGTACTTATCTGGGTTATCGTGATAGTGCTTATCTATAACTTCATAACCTCAAAGACGACTCTCGGAAGGTATTTCTACACGATAGGCGGTAATGCCGAGGCGACAAGACTTTCGGGTGTCGACACAAAGCTTATAATGTTCCTTGCCTACCTTAATATGGCAGTGCTGACGGTTATTACGACATATATCGTTACCGCGAGATTTCAGGCGGCTAACTCCACAGCCGGTACTAACTACGAGATGGATGCGATCGCTGCCTGCGTAGTCGGCGGTGTTTCGGCATACGGCGGTGCAGGCTCGGTTTTCGGTATGGTAGTCGGAGCTACGCTGATCGGTGTCATAAACCTCGGAATGTCGCTTATGGGCGTTGATGCCAACTGGCAGAAGATAGTTAAGGGCGGAGTCCTCCTTGCGGCAGTTGTATTTGATATTCTTGCCGCTAAAAAGAGCAGCACAAAATAATACGGCAGACGGGTTTACAGACGGATCTGCGGCTTTTATACACCCCGGAGATATTGAAAATCTCCGGGGTGTTTTTTGACATTAAATGCATAAAAATATAGAATAAAGAGAAATTAAAGAACCATCATACTTTATCCATCAGTAAAGGAAACGATAATACATGAATAACAGAAAGAATTCTTATTTACGAAAAATAACTGTCTTTATGACAGTTCTGACGATGATACCCGCTCATCTGTCGGGAGGAATGCCGGTGTATTTCGGACTGACAGAGACTTTTGCTGCTGAAAAAACGGAGGGTAATGTGACAAAAGGTGAATAAACATATCCTGATATTTCATAAAATGCATCGGATACT
>JAGBOJ010000104.1 GCA_017633935.1 Lachnospiraceae bacterium
ATTATTCATGCTTGCAGTGTCAAATTCGACTTCAATGATAACATCCGAATAATAATCCGAATCTCCTTTTTTCATGTTAGCCGGGAACTGCGCGGTAATCTTAGTGTTTTCATCAAAGGGATCGAAATAATCCTGCTCGGAAACCGTTGTCAGGTTTTTAACGCTTAATATTGCCGCAGGATAGTTATTTATAAAAAACCACTTCTGTTCTTTGAGATTTTCTATTGTATATCTGTACTCTCCGGTCGGAGTACTGCCAATTTGCAAAGCACCCGGTTCCTCGTAGGCTGCCGGCAGAAAGCCCAGCCTGTATTTTTTACCGTTATCATCAACAAAGACCGGTTCCTGCCGGATATTTTTGATCATGCTGTGCTTTTCACCGCTGAAGTCAATGACATGCTGCATAACCTTAGGTTGACCCTCATCAACCTCTGTAAAGACAGTCTTAAGATGTATGTCGTCTGAAGATATGCGGCCTTTTATGGCATCTCCGTTTTCATCAGTCATATCGTCCAGCATCTTGATGATATTACCTGCAAGGAGATTGTAGTCTGTTTTGATACTCTCCTCCTCTTCCTTCATTTTGGCGCTTATGGCATCCGGCTTCTCATCAAACTGATCACTTACAACTTTCCCAAGAGCCTGCGCAGCGCAGAATGCTTTCATGAGAGAAGTATAGCCTGCGGACAGAGTAGGCGAATCCTCTACCTTTTTGTATATTTCAAGGTAATCCTTCAACTTATCGACAGTTTCGCCATCATCAGTGGAAAACCTGTTGCCCTGAAAAGGCAGGAAGACCGTAAAGCCTCCGAGAGCATCAAACGAGTTGCCGGGGCCGACATAATTATCTGTATACTGCTGCATGGCGACGAGATCGTCATTCATTTTAAGGTCGTCGTGTGATGTGGGCTTTATGAGCGCTTTTACGGCATCAGCACTGGATTTTACCCCACCGCCGAATTTATCCCCAAGCTTTCCGCAGAGGGAATACAGGTCCACGATCCCCGAACCTGCATCACTGAAGCGGATCGCCTCCTCTGCTGCCTCAAGTATTTTGACATAGCTGGTCGTATTAAATTTATTGTTGGCAGCCATTTCGTTGATTACATCGGAAGCCAGACTACCCAATGCATCATTCAGGTTGGCAAAATCTGTCTTATTGAGACTTATCACGGACATGGTGGATTGAATCTTGAGCTCGTTATAATAGTTAATATTATCCGTTACCAGTTTGTAGCCGATGTCCCTGACAGTAAGATCTATATTCTCCGGCTCATATGTTGATGAACCGGTATAACCACTCACCTGCCTTGCCGTATTGGAATAAAACATCTCCTCTACATAGCCCCTGTGATCCCAGCCTAAACCCGGTTCAAGGTCTTCGGAAGCAAAAAGATACTTCGCATAGGGTTCCAGAGCCATGGCAGTCTCAAGGTTTCCCATGAGGCAGGCATCAAAGCCCAGAAACGCTAATTTCTCAAAGTTTTTATTATATGAAACTGAAGTGTCTTTATTAATTTCACTCTTTGCATCGCTCAAGGACCTGGTAAGCTGGTCGGCGGTGATGTAGGTGTCCTCGTCCTTGCCCCTGTCGTCTCCGCCGAAGCCGCCTGCAGGTCCGCCGCCGTGATCCCACAATACAAGCATATAGTTCTTTGCAGGATATATCTTGGCTGTAGTGGTAATAAAATCAGCCAGCTCGGGTGCCTTGCCCGTACTCTTGATTCCGGTCATTACCCGGGTTACATCGGTAACCTCATTGTCTGCGCTCTTAATGGAGGTTCCCGACAGCACCCAGCGCTCATTTTTATTCCACTGTATTCCGGAGCCGTTATTTACGCCGTTTATGGTCTTAAGAAGTTTAAGGTCATCAGCGCTTGCGGTTTCTTTCCCCGGCAGAAGTCTCTCATTTAACTCGTCCAGCGCTTTCTTATGTTTTCCGCCGGCTTCCATTGCCTTATCCGACACGCCTCCGGTCTCAACTATCACATTGATGTTCGCATTTCTGACCGTTTCAGCCTTTGCTTCTGCGCGCTGCAGCCCCGTCATTATCTCGATGATATCCTTCGTAGCCTCTGCCCCGTTTCCTTCAAGGTTCGAGCCTACCATATAGTACATGATCGTCGCATCGGCAACCGGGGTCGAAGTGCTTTGAACTCCAAAAACGCTGTTCGCACTGATGTTTTCACTTATGGAAAGGTTTTCGGACAGGCCGCCGCTTACCGTACTGTCAGAGCTTAAAGTCCCGTCGCTGGAAGTACTTTCCGCAGTGCCTTCACTACCTGTTTCCCCTGACGATACCGTCTCCTGCCCGGAAGCGCTGTCTCCCCCGGTCTGCTCTGCCGCATCCGGCGATACCTCAGCCTGAGCCGTGCCGGTGTCAGCATCCGAATCCTGGGCCGGCGCATCCGAAGAAGCGTCGCTGCTGCTTACGGCCTCTCCGGTATTCTCTGAAGCGGTCGTTACGGTGTTATTGGAAATGCTGTCAGCCCTTACCGGAGTAACTCCCGTGAAGGTAAGGACAATCGCCAGTACAAGTGCCAGTCTTTTCTTATATATCTCCCATTTGTGTTTCATTAAGTTACCTCTAAATTTATTGCGTTGAAAATATGTTTACAGCCTTGTTTTACAAAGGCCTTACCCCCTGCATCCTTCTTCCCGCTTCTTTAATGTATCTTTCTCTTCCGGTAAGCCTTACAAGGGGTTTCAGGAAGGTTTCATCAAAACGCAGAGACTTACCCTTCGCGCATTTCTCGTCGGACTGCACCTTGTCCGCCAGGGATTTTAGATGCTTCAGGACATTACGGGGCTTTTTTTCATCCAGAATCAAGGCCACCAGATTTATATAATTGTCCATTACATTCATAAGAAGGATGCTTTCCGGCTTTTCTCCGGAAAAGATCGCCGTACTCCATTCCGGGTCATAAAAGCCGCGGGCAGGAATGTCTACTTGTATAAGCTGCCTTGACAGCCCACTTTTTTCGGACTCATTAAGCTCCGATATATATTTTACCTTGGAAGGGTCACAGTTCATAATATATTTTTTTACCATCGGTCCCTTGAAAAACTCACCGAAGGGTATACTGTAGATTCTCATCCCCTCTATAACTTCAAAGCCTGAATGCGTGAAAAATCCGGCCGCTGCCGGGTTTGGAGGAAAATATACGGTGATTGCTATGTAATCACTGTCCCTCGTAAGCGATACGAGTGTATTTATAAGCTCTGTCCCATAGCCCTTCCGTCTTTGCCCGGGCACCACATATAACGACATGAGATATATGATCTGAAAATCTACTCTTGCACAAAGCGCCGCTGCTGCCCTGCCTTCATCATCAACTGCCCCAATGCATAAATACCCCTGCGAATCTGTCACAAATTCCGGCAAAAGCGGAATAAAGCTTTCCGCATTTTTCTTTGTGATCTTGGTTATGATCATTCACTTGCCCCTTCAGGCTCAGGACCATCGTCTGTCTTTCCGAGGACTGCCTCCATCATTTCCTCGGGAGTCACATCTCCTCCTATGACCAGAACGAGATAGCCCATGTAAGTGTCGGCTGTCGTTATCGCGGCATTGGCTGCGGTAAGCATCGAGCGCAGCTGGTCTTTTTCCTTCATATCGGCCATCACGGGGATCGTGTATTTATATATAAGGTTTTTCCCCTCAGCTCCCGTAGTAAATGCACCGCAGGGCAGAAAGGCATTTATTCTTGAAACAGCCGCTTCAAGGTCTGACATCGCATTTTCATCATACTCGTCGGCTATGGTTATGACAGATGAGAAATATAAGACCTCTTCATCTTCGTACGGGTAGAAGAAAAATTCTCCGAGCACATCTATAAGCTCAAGGCCCAGCTCGGTTATGGCGCATCTTGCAACATCCGCATCAATGCCGAGTTCCTCCGCAGTAAACACGGAAGCATCCCGTATATCCTCGGCCTCCCCTATTTCCTTTGTAAAAGCGGTTAATAATTTTTTTCTGATCTCACTCATAAATATATCCTTTCCGTATAAAACAAATGATCACTATACATCTTAAGAGTAGCAGAGCCAAAGAGTGCTTTATCACTTCATAAGCTCCTGAACCATGGCAGCTATTGTGGGTTTTCCGGTCTCGCCCCTTGCCTGAGGTCTTTTCACCTTAAGCCCCAGGGAATTGATGGCGTTTTCATACATTCTCGCTTCCTTCTCATCTTCAGGTCTCTCCACAAATACCTTTTTATAAAGTACGGTAGCTATACCTGTGCATATATGTTTAAAGCATATCTTGACAGAGCCGAAGCCCAGCTGTCCCATGGCTTCATCCCTCGCCATTTGCCTTAGGTCCTCCTCTCCCAGATTGCCATACCCGGGCTTGGTTTTAAGGTCCTTTACCATATCGTCAACTCTTAAGTATTCATCCACAGCCCTCTTGCGGTTCCTTTGTTTCCACTTCCTGTCCACAACGAGTTTGTAGATGTTTTCAGCCACGCTTGCGGTAACTCCCCGCCATAACCCGAGGGGGGCAAGGATGCCGGTTGCCGTCAAAACACCGCTGGCCGCAGTGGCTATTCCGGATATCATTCCGACAGCGGCACTTGTTCCCTTTCTGTAGTTGTCTCTATCTTTATGGTTCAAAAAGACCTTCAGCTTTTCCTCATCCGGATTTAAGACGGGACCCTCTCTCCTAAAAGCGTTATTTACAATAAGGTTTCGCTGTTTTACATGCTCAAGGTCTTTCCTTGCCTTTTTTATATCATTTCCGGAGCTTATGGTCCGTCCGAGCTGTATTCCGCCGGATATGGTCTTGATGGTTCCGGTCACGACATTAACAATGCCTACCGTCTTAAGGGTGGTGCCCAGAGCCTCCTGACCTGCAACCCCTGTTAAGTGCAGTATCTTTACGGTACTGTCTCCACCCTTGGCAAGACCTGAACCGAGAGTGCCCACATGTGACAGAGCCTGTCCGAACTTATCAGCAAAGGACATAGTTCCGCTTCCGGCCACTTTAAAAAGCCCGTATACGGAGCTTATTACCGTAAGCAGTGAAGCTACTGCATTAATGGCACCTGAAGGATAGCCGTAAGGAGCCGAGGTCCTAAATTCCTTTACGGCAGACAGATAATAATCAAGAGGCTTTCCTACCCACGTCTCAGCATTTGTCGCATATGCCAGGTTCTTGTTGACACTGGTGACAGTATCTAAAAATCCTCCGTTGGCACCGTTATCTCCCTTAAAGATACCTTCATTCCCCTTCTCCGGCACCTGAAGCTCCTGATCCCGTAATATTTCTTCCCGGTGATCTGTTATCAGCACCTCAAGTCTCGCAGCCAATTCAGTGATCTTGTTATATTCCGTAAAAAGCTTTTCCCTTAGCTTTCTGTCCTGTGCCATATCCGGGGGCATATCGTAATTCATTCCTGCGGTGCGGTATAATAGCTGCAGCACCGATGCCCTGTAGGTTATCGATTCAATAATCTTTCGCCCTTCCTCAACGTGTCGGGGCTGTCCGTGATTATTTTTTAACTCCTCAAGGCTGCGGTCACTTTCCTGTATTTTGTCAGAAAGCTTGGCAAAATCCGATATATCCGCGCCATAAGACTTTGTCGCCTGTGTCGCATCAGAAAGAAGACGCCAATTCAGCCTGCTGCTGACCCTATATGACAGCCTGGACTTTATCACTTCAAGGTTTGGAGTGTAATCAAAAAGCGCCGATATCATATCAGAGCCCATTGCCTGGTCGGTCTTCTTATTCTCTATCAGATAAAAGATCATCATCTGCTGCTCCGGCTTTACCTGCAGAAAATGATATGAAAATGCATCTTCCTGATCGCGAATCGCCCTTCTTAAGATAAAGCCCTGCACCCGCCGCAGATTCTCCTTCTGCTTATCGCTCAGCGAAAGACCTCTCTCTACTGTTGCAGATTTTTCAAGCTTCTTTTCATATTGGGGTATATGCTCGGAAACATATTTTTCCGCGGTGTCCTCTGCGGCATTTTCTACGGCATTTTCCCGCTGATAGTCGCGGTATGCATCCATAAGTCTTGTGATGTCCTTGCTTCTGGCTGCATTTTCAAAGCTATTTAAATCAGTACTGTAGACATCAAAAAACTGCTTCACCCTTAAGCGCCTCTCTGCCGGTTTCAGAAAATGCCCTTTTTTATTTAATGTTTCTGTTAGTTCCTTATAGCTTGCGGCAATCTTTTTCAGCTCATTTGCCGGCTTCCTTGTATCTTCCAGAGGAGTATTTAATTCCTTGAGCTCTGCGTAGTAGCGGTCCTGCCTTTCTTTAATGCTTTTCTCGTCCTTTATATCCATTTGTTTTAAGCGTATCAGATCCTGATAATATAAGATTAGATCACCGTTCCTTGGCTCGGCATTATAAAGCTCAAACAGTTTTTGTCTGAGCTGGCCGTAGTTAAGCTTGAGCATCTCCCCTCTCGGGAGCAGTGCATAATACTTGTTAGACATAAAGCTTTCGACCGTCTGATAGTACGTCCGGATATCCTTAAGCGTCATAAGCTTTGCCTGATGCTTTAAGATTTGATCTTTCTGCCTGTCGCTTAACCCGGCTCTGTTATTTGCCTGGCTGATACGGGACTCTATTATGGGAATATACTGCATATCCGTTTTTATTCTGGAATAATGCTTTAGCAGAGTTTCTTCAGGGGGGGTGCCGTCTTTTTCAAAAAGATATCCCGTTACATTGGCAGAATCCTCGAAGCGGTTTATATACTCATTGGCTTCCTGTATATCCACTTGATATTGATTTCTCTTAAGCAGGTTCAGGTTGTCCTGCCACGCCAGCTTTTTGCGGGCATTGCTGACCCTGTGGGAATGTCTTACGGAATTGGCCGAAAGATTTAAACCCACCTCATGGTTGGCATCCAGCACCTGATCCGCTAAAGGCTGCCCGGCATTTGCCATTGTAAGCTGTGCGGCATTTTGCATTATCCTCATCTGGGGCAGGTAATCACGCTGCTGTCCGCTGAAGTCCACACGGTTATCCCTGAGGGCATTTTCGCCTATGTTTATATTTTGAGAGATTGACGCCCTGTTGAGCAGCTGCGGTCCCCCGGCTATTTCCCGTCGCTCCCGGTTTAGATTGATGTCGATGGGCGCATTCGGATCATCATTTACATTTCGGTTGACGTTTATATTACGATTCTGATGTTGAACCTGATTTTCCTGTGCCTGTACATTTTCTCCAACTTCCGGCATATTATACCTCCTCTATATATTATAAATTCGTTCACTATTGCGCTGAATTTGCGCCGCTTCAGCGGCATATTTCCTATGTAAATTTATTTTGTAACAGTTCCTTATCTTCACTTGTTCGGCATAATGTGTATGCCCGTAAAGCACTGCTTAAATTCGCCAAAGGTGCACTCTTCGATCTCGCTCTCATAGGCGCTTTGAAAGCGGACGGTACGCTGGCCGTTTTTGGGCTTACCTTCGCCGCAGAAAACGAACTCATGGCCAGACCGCGCAGATCCAGAGACTTATCCTTTATCTTATGATGCTCATAGTCATGTCCGCCCTTTTCTTTTTCATCATGGTGACGGTAATGAACATAATCACCAAACCTGTTCGTCACATCCTTTCCAATAAGGACCACAGCCGCTTTTGTTACGCATTGTACCCATAGAGCCCGCTCATCCGGGTCAATTCCGCCTTTTAATATCGGCGTTTTTTGCACACGTATCTTCTGCTTTCTTCCCATCTCGTCAAAAAGGGTTACGATTGCCCATTTAGGATCCTTCGGATCGTCCTTTATGAGGTGCTTTGTTATATAATCCGGATCGTATCTGGCCAGTGACTGTAAAACGGCAATGATATAGCAGTCAGCACCGGCCCTGTCTTCACGCACTGTTGACAGGTCTCTCTTGCCATCCTCTCCGAAAAGCGGTTTTTCAACCGGCTCTCCTCCGCATTTTTTAATCTTTTTATCCGGCACTTCAATTATATATTCCGGCTCGTTTTTGTCCAGACTCTCGTTCTTTTCGGCCTTGATAGACTTCTCAAACTGAGCCGTGTAAAAATCCACGCGCTCTTCGGCTGTTTTATGACAGGTATTGAGCGTTTCCCAATCAATGGAGAGATCCTCTTTCTTATGGGAGAACATATCAGGATGTTCATTGCCGTATAAGCGCAGGGCTCTTTGCAGGGTCTCCTGATCCAGATTTGTCGCAGTCAGACGTTTAACAGCCTTCATATCAGCGCTGAGCTCGGGCGCGTCATTTAAGACATTGGCGTTTTCAGTCCTGCTGTTCATATATAGAGCTGCCGTATCAGCAAGATATTTTACAAAGTGGTCGCCCTGATCTTCTTTCATCTTATGCAGATTATTGTTCAGAGTTCGATAGGTAGAAAAATACAGTTCCGTCTCGGTAGGAATAGCGTTCCCGTCTATGTCTATATCCCATTCCGCCCATTAAAGCATTCATCAGCTTAATGGTGGAAAGGTCGCTCATGGCTTCGGCGGAAAATCGAATATCACCGTTGGTACCGTCGGCATCGTTCTTGATCTTCTCTTTCAGCTCGCTGTATAAGGCTACGTTAGAGCCGCTTTCAAAGGTTTGACTGTGCAGCTTTTCGGATTTTGTACCAAAGGTAAGCTTTCCGTTTGCATCCTTTACTGCTGCGATTCTGGAATTTGTACACAGGTTTGAGATTCCAAGCACTGAGAAAAGCCTGCTTGCAGCAGCCCTGTTTTTTGCGTGCTCGTTAAGAACCCCGGGGGTATCGTTTAAATCATAGATGAAATTGCCGGTTTTATTTTCCGCTTTTTCCTGCTCCAGAGCTTCCTTTGTCTTCGTTCCCTCGAATGTAGTCCGGTAACCCAAGAGATTACCTAAAACAAAGCCCTCCGTCGGGTTGCTGTTAAAGTAATTTATGACGGAAATATCCGAAAATTCGCCTCTTTCCTTTACAGCCATATCGAGTATACTGCGAACCAGCCCAATCCTGGCCAGCCCCCTCTTCCGACCTTATTACGCATGAACCCGTCTGTTTTTGTCATGTGCTCGGCAAAGGCAGTTTGATAAGTGCCTTTAAGGGCGTTAACCTGTGCCGGGGCATTTGCATTCTGCTCTCCCCAGGCATTTGCCCTTGCGTTTAATCTTCGGTTATCGTTAATTACATCGTGATAGTCCAGCTTGCCGAATTTATTCAAATCGTCTCTGGTAATAAAGGTATTTTCATTATCAGCCATTTTTCCGAAATCGCCCCTTGAATATTCTTGCGCAAAACATCTTTGAATTTTGCTTTATACTATAATATACGTTGAATTTTCAACCTTGGCAATGGAAATGTTATAGTAAATCCCCATGCCGCACGATGTTCGGCACCACGATAAGTTACTGTTCAGACCGCTTGACACACAATCCTAACGATTGAAAATCACATATCAAAATGGTCATAAACCCAGAGCAATGGAAGCAGTCGATTTGTATTTATTGTTGCTGCTCCGGATGGGACTGCCCAGTATTATTTCAGGGAAAACAAAGGTCATGCAGGAATAAAAGATACTCCTGTCGACCTTAACCAGTCAGCGATATTCATACATGACCATGACACTACCTTTTATAATTATGGAAGTGGACATCAGGAATGTATCGCTCATATCCTGAGATACTGTAAGGACAGCATACAGAATGAGCCTGACCGCAAATGGAATAAGAAGATGTATAAACTTCTGCGGGAGATGGTTCATTACCGAAATGGTATTGATGAAACCACAGGATTTGATGAAAAAACTGTCATGTCATTTGAAGAAAGATATGACAGCATCCTTGATGAAGCCCGAGAAGAATACGAATACATTCCACCTAGTAAATACTATCGGGAAGGCTATAACTTATACAGACGCATGGCAAAGTATAGGTCCAGCCATCTGCTGTTTTTTATCATTAAGACAGAATCCAGCGTGTATGACAGTGTATCGAAGATCTTCGATAGGCAAAAGGCCGGTAGATCGACTTGATGAATCAAGTGTAGTCTACCGGTCTTCTTATCTCAAGCTAGGGTCTGAACTGTAACATTCATTAAGAGCCGGGCCACGCACTTGCTACGAAGCTACGGCGAGAAAGCATGCTGAAGCAGGTGAGCCGTTCACACCCTCACCCGGCCTGTGCTGTGTTCTTTTTTTCAGCGAGCTCATGCTCTTTTATGTGCATCGTCAGTACGTTGAGGCCGAGGAGATTCTGATAGGTGATCTCGTCGGCGATGCCGTAAACCATGCGTATCCCGATATTTTTCCCGGAGGTATCCTCCGACACGAGCTGTGCCATCTCTGACGGGTCAAAGGGTATACAGTCATCCCTCAGCCTCAGCATTGTCTTCCCGTCTTTTATGACCGCCCTGATATTTATCGAGTGTTTTTTGCTGTCATGTGCGAAGCCATGCGCCACGACATTCCCGGCCATCTCTTCTAGGCAGAGCGCGGAATAATACGACGCCCTCTTTCCCATGCCATGGGCTTTGCAAAACTGCTGTACCCGCTCTGAAACAAGAGTGACATCCTGGAGCTCAAGTACGGTGCTTGAGAGGGTGTCCTCGGGATCAGCGCCAAATTCCGGTCTGAAGAAAAAGCACTCATCGACTGTCCTCGGCATGCGTTTCCAAAAGATCACACAGTACACGGGAACGGTCAGGATAGTGAGCACTATTCCAATGGGATTGGCAAGCCATACGCCCATGGCTCCGATGCGGGGAGCGAGGAGGAGCGAAGGTATCACCATTGAAAAGAAGCCGTCGAATATGGACTGGAAATTGACAAAGGCCGAATGGCCCATGGCCTGAAGGTAGTTTGTAAAGACCTGGCATATCAAGATCAGCGGTATGCAAAGACCATAGACCACAAACAGCTGCAGTGTCAGGCTATACACATTACTGCTCCTGTCAGGGAAGAATACTCCCGACAGCGTCGAAGACAAGGCCAGTATCACCGCAGTCACTATGCAGGAGAGAATAATTCCCTTGGTCATCACGATACGCACCACCTGCCTGATAGACTCCCTGTCCTCTTCTCCTACGAACACGCTCACGAGCATGCGTATGATCGCGCCGTTTCCAAGACAGTATGCAATAAAAAATCCATTCACCATGCTCAAAGCGGACATGGCCGACAGCCCGTCATTTCCGGCATAGGCAAGGAGCACCCGGTTTATCACCATTCCCCTTATCGCAAGGCAGAATACCAGAAGTGCTCCCGGCGAGTCTATATTGATGAGCGGCATCGTATCCTGCCAGAGTATCTTACGGATATGGTAATTGATCTGTGACTTTCCCATATAATAGTAGGGCACAAGGATAAGAAAATACGTGATATTGCTTAGTGATGTCGCCAGTGCAAGCCCCCATATGCCCATACCCCGCACTGCGACTAATATGATATCGAGCACCACATTGGATATTATCATTCCGGTCACTCCGGCATACCCCCGTTTGCTCTGCCGCTCGAGCTGCAGGAAGGCCGCTAACTGCTGGGAGAGCAGCATCGGGATGATACCTATGGCATATCCCCTTATGTATGTAACGAGGTCTTCCTTCAAGGCAGCATTTGCCCCAAACAGCACCGCCAGCTGATCAGGGAAAGCAAAGCTTATCGCGGTAAGGAGCATGCCTATCGCCAGCGTCAGGGTGATATTTAAGGAAAACAGCCCCTCTGTTTTCTCCTGCTCACCTCTGCCCATATATCTGCCGCACAGTACCGCGGTACCGCCGAGCAGTACCGAGCCGACGGCGGACAGGACATTCACCATCGAGTAATAAAGACCTACGACGCCCACAGCCGACGCATCTATATACCGCCCTGCGATCACCCCGTCCACGATGGAGTTTACCGACCCCATCGCAAAAATAAGGATCTGAACCGGAAGCATGGTAAAGAACAATTTCTCGAGCAGGTTGTCTCTCTTCTTTTTCATCTGACGATCTCCTCCTCTTAAATCGATGCCCCTGGCATATTTGCACCCACCGCAGCGCGCGGTTTAAGGGCTGAATTGTGACTAAAAATCACTTAATGCTCTTTATCAGCTCCTTCAGCCTCTTTATAAACTCCTTCTCATC
>JAGBOJ010000105.1 GCA_017633935.1 Lachnospiraceae bacterium
CCCCCGAAAAATTTGTCAAGTCCCTTTTTTAAGTCTGAGAAAGATAAAAGAGGCAAAAAAAAAACACCTGCCTGATGACAGGTGTCAGATCATGACTGTTTTTTACTTTGTATATATTTATCAACAAGACCTACGATTGTTTCAGCATTTTTTAACTGATCCTCCGCATCAGCCTTTGAAACAATGTAAAAGTCCTCATAATCAGACCTTTGCCGACAGTTCATCGCACTGGAGATCATTTTTGAAACCTGTTTTGGAAAGTCCCCGTTTTTCACATGTCTCTGATTGAAATGAGCTATGACTCCCTTATGTTTGCTGCTGTCAAAACCGTCCAAGGAGTTGACCGAACGCAAAGCATGGAAAATAGAGTAATAGGAACGGTTCAGAGACAATTTATAGTCAGCTTCTTCGAACGATTTCTTTGCTCTGTCCAGATCCTCCTTTGCAGTTTTCAGTCTGTATTCAGACAGATCCCTTATGCTGCCTTCCATAGGATTATCCCCTCCTTGTCTATGTTGCGGTAAAAAGGAAGAACCTTTTTCCACTTCTCGTACTCATCAATCTTTATAAGAGCTGTTGATATAACCTGATCATATTCAAGATCAAGATCTACCACTACATCAAGCATATCATCATACATGGTATGGTCATCCTCCCTGACAATCAGAGCAATATCGATATCAGAGTCTTCCGTAGCAACATTTCTTGCTACCGAACCATATAATATCAGATACAGGAGATTATCCCCGTATATTTCCCGCACTGCGGGAACAAGTTTCTTAAAAAGATTGCTTTCACAATTTAAAACCATGCCCATTCCTCCCAAAATAATTGCCGGATGATGTTTAACTGCAGAAAGTATATTTTGTCTGCTATACCTCTACTACAAGTCTCCTGCCCCGGGGTTCGTATTTTCTGTAGGAAACTCCCGCAGCATCAAGCATTCTCTTTGAAGCGATTATGGAAGGGAGAGCGGCATATTTGTCGCTGTCATACACAATAGACTTTATCCCGCTCTGGATGATGGCTTTTGCACATTCATTGCAGGGAAAAAGGGTCACATATAGTCTGGCTCCCTCAAGGCTTCCTCCGCGGTAATTAAGGATCGCATTAAGCTCGGAATGTGTCACATAGAAATACTTGTTTTCCAGCGGATCTCCCTCTCTTGCCCATGGAAATTCATCATCCGAGCATCCTGTCGGAAAACCGTTGTAACCCATTGAAAGTATCTTATTATCCTCACTCACTATGCAGGCACCCACCTGTGAGTTGGGGTCCTTTGAGCGCATACCGCTTAAAATGGCCACACCCATAAAATACTCATCCCAGCTTATATAATCAGATCTTTTATCAGACATATCTTATCCCTCTATTTTTCCTATCCTTCTTACGTGCCTTTCTCCCTGTGAAAAATCAGTGGAAAGAAAGGTATCCGCTATATCGGCTGCAAGCTGGGGTCCCACGATATATGCGCCCAGTGCCAGAACATTAGCGTCATTATGCTCCCTTGTAAGACGTGCCATAAGGCTGTTTGTGCAAAGAGCGGCTCTTATACCCTTCACCTTATTTGCCGCGATCGAGATGCCTATACCCGTAGAACAGATAACGATCCCCTTTTCGCACTCACCGGACGAAACGGCCTTTGCCACTGCACGCCCGTATTCCGGATAATCGCAGGATTCGGTGCTGTCACACCCGTAATCCTTGCATTCGATCCCTTTTTCCTTAAGATGACCGATCAAAAACTTCTTTAATTCATATCCGCCATGGTCACATCCGATTGCTATCATTTCATTTCTCCTTTACACTTTAATGATCTTATTTCCCGCCGCCTTTATCAGTCTGTTCATGATCGCCATCCCTATATTCGGCGTGTTGAATTCCTCCGAGTAGATAAGCTGCACGCCCTCTTCATCAAACCTGCGCAGCACGGAAAAAAGGTTGTGCGCGATCTCTTCTTCATTATAAATCGACCCTGCGTCATATACAAGAGCACTGTCATAGCACGCCCTGTTTTCACTGCAGGCAAGCACGGCCGCCTTTATCCCGTCCTTTTTTGCCCGTGCTGTCTTTTCATTTATATAGGAGATAACCTTCTCCCTTTCACCGCTTATAATGGTAAGCTCCCCCCTTGGGGCATAGTGGCGGTACTTCATCCCGGGAGCCTTCGGAGGCATCCGGCTTTCTTTCCCCGCTATCACCGGATCGACATCCACATTTTTAACCACGGAAATCAGCTCTTCAAGGCTTATATAGCCCGGTCTTAAAAGACAGGGAACAGCTCCCGTCAGATCTATTATCGTGGATTCAAGGCCGATACCCACATCTCCGCCGTCTATTATAAGCTCTATCCTTCCGTCCAGATCCTCCTTAACATGCAAAGCCGTCGTACAACTGGGACGCCCCGAGGTATTTGCGGAGGGTGCCGCTATAAATCCGCCGCATGCTCTTATAAATTCCCGGGCGATCTCATTTGAAGGCATCCGCACTGCCACGGTATCAAGCCCGCCCGTTGTCGCCTTCGGGACGATCTCACTTTTATTTAATATCATGGTCAGCGGTCCCGGCCAGAACTTTTCAGCCAGCTTATAGGCATTTTCCGGAATATCCGGCGAGAGAACCTTAAGATCCTTGATATCGGCTATATGCACTATAAGAGGATTATCCGAAGGCCGCCCCTTTGCCTTATAAATCTTTCCCGAGGCTTTAGGATCAAGAGCGTTTCCGGCAAGCCCGTATACGGTTTCGGTCGGTATGGCTACGAGTCCTCCGTTTTTTATTATATCCGCGGAAAGCTCCATTACCTCACGGTCATCGGGCATTTTCCCGACTGCCTTCATTATCCGCGTTTTTATGACCCGACCCTCTTTTTCCGTCTTTTCTCCTGCAGATATCACCTCAGGCTCTCTACTCATTGCTCCGCCCCTGCCGCAGCTGATGATAACTCGTTTGCCCCGCTTACGGGATAAAAGGCGCTTATCACATCCCAGATATCGGATGTCTCCATCATCAGACGCCAGCATGCCACACCCGCAAGATTATTATTTTTCATTACCGAAAGCTTCGCGCTTACCGACTGTGCATCCTCCAGCCAAATGCTGTAGGTCACACCGTTTTTATCAAATACAGCCACATTCTGGCAGGTTGCATCATCCCACACGGCACTCTGCCCGTTATCGGAAAGCCATGCGGATGCATCAGCCATGCCAAGAACCGCGCTGTCTAAAACCCCGTTTTCCAATGACCACCTTCTGGTATAGAAGGGGATACCGTTTATCACCTTTTCGGCGGGAACATCCTTTAAGGTATTTACTATCCCGTCCGTGACAAAGCCGATGGATGCCACCGAGCCGGCCTCATGTGAAACGGAGGTGTGCTCGTCATATCCCATTATTATCAGATAATCACATACCTTTCCCTGTATATCCCTGCGATAGTAATTGGTATATTCCTGCGGAACATAATTATCGGAGGACAGGATTATATTCTTTGAATGACATATGATGGAAAGCTCTCTTAAAAACTGTGCAAAATCATCGCCTGCGCTTGCAGGCAGCAGTTCAAAATCTATATTTATGCCGTCAAGTCCATATTCGACGGCAGCATTTATTATGTTATTTACTAGTGTCTGTCTTGAAGAGGTACGGGATAATACCGCTTCCGTATCGGTTTCATCAGAGAAATTATCCAAAAGTCCCCAGACCTGAAGTCCGTTATTATGTGCTTCCTCAACATATTCATGACTTGCTATGGAAGTGATGGCACCGTCATTGCCCGAAAGAGCAAACCATGTCGGACAGATCACATTCATTCCGTGAACCCGGCTTATCGCATCCGAAAGCATGGAGTTTGCGGTATCGTTTGTCACATTATGCCAGCCTATGACAACATTTCCGTTGATCCTGTTTACCGGATAAACTATCGGAGGCACTTCGCTTACCGGTGTCTCCGCGGCAGCTGCGTGATCTTCAAGCTTATCTGTTTCCACATACCCCACAAAGCAGTCATCCGTAAGACAGTAGGAATATGCTTCATTGGCACTTATGATCTCTACGGTCTCCCCTTCCTCAAGCTTTTTTACTATATCCGCTTTTTTGTCGGGGACCGCCTTCATATATGCCCTTTTTTTTGCCTTTGCCGTATCCTTTTTGTCCCATACCGTCTGTAACACGATACGCGCCGGTCCGGATGCGGTTTTATATGAAAGATTTGCGAATTTTTTAATGAAATCTATGGATATGTATACCGTCTCCCCGTTTAATAAAAAGTCGGATGTACCGGCTTCATTTACTGCCGCTGCTGTGGTGGCAAACAGACGGTTCTCGATCCCGTCATAATAAAAGATATCATTCAATCCGTTTGCCATCGATATCGGGAAGTAATATATCCCGTTCATAAAAAGTGCCTTATCCGGAGAAATCTCTTTATTTAAAATCACTGCCGCCTCATTGGGGGATGTGACATTAAAATATTCGTTCAGGTCGGCTTCCTTTCCTGTGGGAATTAATTCCTCAAAAAGCCCGTTTGCCAGACTCACGCCCGCAACTATCACTATCAGAAGCACCGCCACCAGTACCGGCAGATATTTCTGTCTGTGTTTTCTTACTCTTTTTACCGTTCTCTCTCTGTTACCGTCACGCATATATATTACACCGTCCCCTGTTTTACCTGTAATCCGTATTGTCTGTTCAGAGCCCCTGCACACACCCGGTAGAATCAGATTTCTGAATAAAATTACCTTATATCAATTTATTATTTAATGAAGCCTCTGTCAACTTTTACACTCAAAGGCGCTGCGGCGGTTTACACGCTGATTTGCTTTGGGACGCCGATATGCAGCATGCTAAAACCCGCAGCGCCTGTTTTTTTTTCGGAAAACGGAAACTGCTGCCGTTTTCTTATGATGTGATCCTTAAGTCAGCTCACATGATCATATCTGATCTGAGTCAGATTACCCCTGTCGTCTCTTACAAAATCTGCCATATACACCTCATCTTCCTTTACAGCAAGGTTATTCACGACATCATAAGGTGTGGACGGTACATTGTCAAAAAAGATAGGTATGCCCTGACGTACATAATCGCCCAGCTGCATCATCAGCTCAAACTGGACTTCATCATACTGCACCGCCTTTTGAGTATTGAACATATTATCCTCCTTTATTACCTGCTCCGCAAAAAACCATAAAGCATTTGTGATATATCCGCTTTTTGCGGGTCTGATTCAAAACGGGCAAACGGTGCGTAAAACGAAATTAAAAATAAAACTGAATTGTTCTGATTATTTGATCCTTTGGAAAAAACTTAAAACCGGCAAAATCTGCCGTATCTGAAAATCTTGATACCGGAAAGACCGGTAAAACGGTGCCATGCACCACAGAATTTTCTTAAAAAACAAGTATTGTGTACCGAACACCTCCCTTCCTGCACCGGAGACTGTCCGTCCGTTTTGTGGATATCAATATACTACCTTATCGGAAAAAATGCAATACCTTATTTTTAAATTACAACCCTACTCCTCTCTGCAGATCAGCAGAAAGTACATAAAAAATGCCGAGTACGGCGGTACTATAAAGAAATTTTCAAAAAATGACGCCGTAAACATCGCAAATACAGCGGCTATCGCCAGAATACAGAGATTCCTGTCATAATCATTTTTTCCTGCCGCTATCCATGCCGAATTGACTGCCGAAAGAACCATAATGAACACAAGAAAAAATACTATTATGCCGTGTACCGCAAGAATATCGAAAAATCCGTTATGAACCTCAAAGATTTCAAAGCTCTTTAATTCATACGACGAACCGATACCCGTAAAAGGATGTTCAATAAATGCCCCCCAGAGCTCCCTCCATATCTGCTGCCTGCCGGAAAGCAGCTCCTTGTATAAAAATCTCATATGCAGTCCGTTTCTTCCGAGCATAATATATATAAAGGTAAAGGCAATGCTGCCTGCCGTAGTCAATGTCAGAAGCAGTGAAAATAAAAGCTTTGATCGAAGTATGAACCTTCCGCACACCGCACACAGCCCGAAGACGAGGATAGCTGCCATCGCAGAGCGGCTGTGATACAGGGTCGCATATATAAACGCTGTCACATACATAAGGATCTGCAGCACAAAAAGATACTCATACTGCTTTATGTCCTTAAGCTGCTCTAAAAAGATGACTCCCATTATCATAAACAGCATAAAGGTAAGACCCGCCATATTGAAATTGTAGGACCAGCGGACATCGATATACCAGAGCGTCGTAAAAAAGCTGCCCGCTGCCGCAATATAGAGCCTCACATTTTCCCTCAGCCGGATACATGAGGAAACAAGCGCTATCAGCACCAGATCCGAGGGTATAAGGGCAGCCCCTTTATTTGAATCGACCAGAATAAGATTTATCATGGTAAGACCAACCGTTAAAATGACCGCGATGATCCTGATATCCCTTTTTCCCGCCAGCTCCGGAATGTGTGGAGAAAGCATCAGGATAAGTACAAGGAACATAAACAGCGAGGAATACCTGCCTGCCGTCTCATACACCGTCTCGTTTATGAAGGAGACAAGGAGCAGCACGGTAAACATCGCTGCAAAGATAATATCTCCATTTTCCCTTAAATATTCAAACCTTTTTTCCATATCAGAACCGTTTAAGCTTCTCCCTTACCACTGTTTTTATCTCTTTTGTGTAGGTTAAAAGAAGCATTGCCGTTATGAGGGCATTGTAAATATAGTACATCGGCACCTCTCTTACTGCTATCAAAGCCTCGGATATGAGCAGCATATAGGCTGCAAGATCCTTTTTAAGATTCACTCTTAGCTTTACATGCGCCCTTGTCTTAAAAAAGGCTATGATGAACATTGTAAAGTAGGAGATCATGGTCGCTGCGGCCGCCCCCATCATACCGTACATCCTTATACCGAAAAAGTTCAGCACTATATTCACTGCAGCCCCGATGCCGGTAGCCGTTCCCATGCTTTTTCCGTCCTTATACGCAAGACAGATGGAGCCTAAAAAACCGTTTAATGCGCCGAATATCACCGATATCAAAAGCGGCGGCACATAAATTCTTGCCGCGATAAATTCCCCGCTGAACATGAAAGAGGCCAGAGGGTGCAGAATGAGCAGTATCACGGCACAGCCCGATACCATTATAGCATTATACAGTTCATAGAGTCTTGAAAAAAACCTCGCTGCGTCATATTCCCTGTAGGTCTTTGTGGCAGACATCTGAAAGCTCTGGGCAAAGATCCTCTGAAATACGGTAAGTATTGCCGGAATTTTATACGCCACCCCGTAAATTCCGTTAGAAACGGAACCCAGCATAAAGAGTATGAAATATCTGTCTATCGCGTTATTCACCCAGCTTGCGGCGGCATACAGGAGCATCCCTTTTCCGTAGGTGCCCATTTCCTTCTTTAACGAAATGTCCTCCTCTTCCTTAAGAAGCTTTACTCCCCCCGATAAAAAGAACATCAGCAGCGCGGACAGGGTATAGGCTGCCATCTGTGAATACAGATAGCCGTAAAGCCCCAGCTTTAAGACAAGCAGGAAGAAAAGATTGCAGGCTATGATAAAGACCGTGCAGGAAACCGAGCCGGTGATCATGATCTTTACCTTCTCGCAGCCCTGTGTAAAGAGCAGGAGGAACTCATAGAAGGCATCACAGAAAAAAAGTATGGCAAAAAGCGCTATATAAATCTTTAACTGTCTTGAAACGGGAAAGAAAAGGGCTGCGGCGCATACCACAAAGACTACGCTTACGGAAATAAATACCCTTCTTAAGCCGGAGCGAAGTATTCCGCCTCTTTTTGACGGATTTTCTATGCCGTAGCGAAGCGCTGCCTCACCCGCATTTACCGAAAGCAGCGGCACAAGAAGAAGGAGACTTACCTGCATCACATCCGC
Organism: Lachnospiraceae bacterium; assembly: GCA_017633935.1. GTDB lineage: Bacteria > Bacillota > Clostridia > Lachnospirales > Lachnospiraceae > NK4A144. The sequence goes on from JAGBOJ010000105.1 coordinate 7,898, forward strand.
CACACCGTATTCCGAGCGGGTCAATACATTCGTATAGAAGGGCACCAGCAGGAATACAAGTATCTTTGAGACGAAATTGCTCACGGTAAAAAGCGCCATATTTGAAAAAAGATAGCGGGTCTTACTTTCCTGCTTTTTTTCCATCAAAAACCTCCGGTTTTATCTGCGCCTGCCTTACATTAAAGCACTGCAGGAGAAGGAATAAAAGCACCGGCGAGTAATCCGCCCACATCAGATCCATATCTATAAATGATTCAAAAAATATGGCAAATACCGCAGACGACGCGATGAGAGTTGTCGGAGACTTCCTTATATTATCCCTCATCTGATACAGTCTCCCTATCATGATCACGGCGGTTACCGCAAAAACAAGTATCCCGTGTACAGCCAGTATGTCATACATTGCGTTATGGATATTGTATTCAAAAAAGGATTTAAGCTCATAGCCCGAGCCGATGCCGGTAAGGAGACGGGGCTTTAGCATATCCCATATCTCACTCCATATCTGTTCCCTTCCGGAAAAGATATTTTTATAAAAAAACGGCATCTCGGCATTAAATCCGGTCTTTGAAAGCTGTACGTAAAGGTACACAAAAAGAAG
>JAGBOJ010000106.1 GCA_017633935.1 Lachnospiraceae bacterium
GCCATTGCAGTATCGGTGAGAAATGACATTTTCAGAGACTCAATGTACATGGTAAGGATCGTCGATCTTATCGGTCTCGTTTTTTTGACATTTCTGTCAGGATATCTGTGCTTTAAGGATAGCCGCATCGGAGCAATGGGCTATTTTACCCTCTTTCTTTTTAATCTTTTTATTGCGGTCTTCTTTTCGGCACTTACAGGCAGTGTTTACGGGATGCCGGAGCATAGCCGCTCTATTGCCGTGCTTACTGGTTTAAGCTATTTTTTTTCCGGAACCTTCTTTCTGACCTTATGGCTCTATCAGAAGAGATTTATTGAGGAAACAGCCATTACACGCACGGTTACCGTGCTGATCTCTATCGGGGTTATCATTTATTCCGCTGCTATCCTCGTCAATATATTCAGGCCGGTTCTTTTTCTTGTCACTGATGAGGGAATTTATTCTGCTGTCATTGAGGATTATATCAGCATCCTCCTGGATATATTTTGTCTGATATCCTTGTCGGTTGCTACCCTGTTCTCCAAATTGAGCAGGACCCGGAAGCTTTCTTTTATATGCTGTATCTTTTCTCCCGTACTCTTTTCCACGCTGTCTCTGAATCTGGACATTTTAAACAGGTATGTCTCGGTATGGGGACTGGTGACGGTTGTATTTATGATGCCGGTCTGCCTTATGTTTTTTAATGCAAATGATGAACTCGAGAAGGATAATCTAAGATACGAAAAGGAGCAGGTCAAACTTCAGGTCTCAGCCATGATCTCTCAGATGCAGCCCCATTTCCTCTATAATTCTTTGGCTGTCATCGAAGCCTTGTGCGAGGAAGATCCGGGGCTTGCCGCCAGAGCCATCGGTGAATTCTCGGATTATCTGCGTGAGAATATCGGTTTTGCCGATAAAAGCGGGCCTGTTTCTTTTTCGGAAGAATTGAATCACATAAAAACTTATGTATGGCTTGAAAAGCTTCGTTTTCCAAGCAAACTGAACATTGAATTCGATATAGGCTGCACTTCTTTCCTTGTTCCGGCGCTTTCGGTCCAGCCTATGGTTGAAAATGCAATAAAACATGGTGTCTGTAAGAAGAAAGATGGAGGGACTGTGAGGATCGGTTCATTTGAAACAGGCGAGCACTATATTGTATCGGTAGCCGACGATGGAATTGGATTTGATGCTGCAGTACATGCGGATGACGGGAGAAAACATCTGGGAATAGAAAATACCCGATACCGGATCAAGGAAATGGTGGGTGGAAGTCTTACTATCGAGAGCACTCCCGGCAAAGGAACGAAGGTGATCATAAGGATTCCCAAATAAATGAAAGGCATGGAAAATGAGAATACTTGTTGTAGAAGATGAACCCATCCTTTTAAGGCAATTGACCAGACGTATTTCTGAGGCTCTGCCTGAAGCTGAGATAGTGGCTTTTGATAATGCCGATGATGCGCTTGCTGCCTTACCTTCAGGGGTGATAGATATTGCTTTTCTGGATATAGCGATAGGAACTGTTACAGGAGTTGACCTGGCATGGAGTGTAAAAGATGCATATCCCGTGTGTGACATAGTTTTTACCACCGGATACAGCGAATACGCTCCCAAAGCCTTCGACCTGGGAGCCAGCGACTATCTTATGAAGCCTGTTACAGTAGAAAAAATCGAGCATGCATTATCACAGCTCCGGCATACTGTCCTTAAAGAGAGCACAGGGAGGGAATTGTTTATCCGATGCTTTGGCAATTTTGAAGTATATTATAACGGAGAGCCTGTCGTATCATTTACAAAGCGTTCGAAAGAACTCCTGGCTTATCTGATAAATAAGGCCGGCGTTCTCTGCCAGGTCACCGAGATCCGTAATGCCATATTCAGGGACAGCTCCGACTCTTATATACGCGTCGTTAAAAAAGACCTCATAAAGACCCTTTCGGATATGGGCGAGGAAAATATTCTGATAAAGGGCTGGGGAGTACTTGGAATAGACAGGAAAAAGGTAAGGTGTGACTACTTTGACTATCTGGACGGAAAGCCGGGTGCCTTGAATCAGTATCAGGGTGTTTATATGTCCCAGTATGACTGGGCTCAGGTACACAACGAATTAAAGACCGGCAAAAAGGGGTAAACTTTCACTCATGTTGCATTTTAACGGACTTTTAACGTTTTTTTAAGTACAATGTCTGTCATGTGTTGTGACAATTCAACATTAATGAAAGGAGCAGCTATGAAGGCGGACAAGATAATTAAAAATGCAAAAATCTTTACATCGAACAAGGATGATCCGCAGGCAACAGCCTTTGCGGTGAAGGACGGCAAATTCATCTATGTAGGAGACGAGGCAGGGCTTTCGGAGTATGAGGGAGAGGTTACAGACCTCGGCGGCAAGTTCATCATGCCGGGAATCATCGACAGCCATGTCCATGTTACCATGCCTGTCGCATTTGAGTATAAGGATATGGGCGAGTATATCGCGTGTGACAGTAAAAAGGGAGCCCTTGACTTTATTTCCGAGTATATTAAGAAGAATCCGGGCAGGGAGACCTATAATTTCCTTCTGGAGCGTGTTTTTCTGAATGGCGAGGAGATTACAAAGGAAGATCTGGACGCTGTCAGTGGCGGCAGTGAGATCATGATCCTGGAGGGCGAGGCACATAGCGTATGGGCAAACTCCAAGCTTCTTGAGCGCCATGGCATTACGGATGATATCATCGATCCCGTACCGGGGCTTAGTTACTATGTGCGCAAGGACGGACATGTGACGGGAAATATATTTGAAGCGGCTGCAGAAACCCGTTTTCTGGTCGATGGTTCAGAAAAGCTGACAGATGAACAGATAGATACCGCTTTAAAGCGATGGATCGATTTTTCTGTAAATGCAGGGGTTATCGGTGTCTTTGATGCCGGTATTCCGGAATGTAATGATTTGCATGAGAGAGTTTACAGACGATTGAAAAAAATGGACGAGGAGGGAGAACTTCCTGTCTATATTGACGGCTGCTATGTGATCACACAGCCCCGCCAGGTACCGGAGGCTCTTAAGGAGCTTAAGCGCTTTAACAGTGAGTATAATACAGAGCACCTTAAGGTGCATACCTTAAAGATTTTCAATGACGGTACATTAAAGATTGAAACGGCTGCGTTGGTGACAGCTTATGAAGATACCGGGGACAAGGGAACAGCCGCCTTTAATAAGGACCAGATTAAAGATCTTCTTATTCAGCTTAACGAGGCAGGGCTTGACCTGCATCTGCACACCGTAGGTGAAGGAGCGTCCCGCAATGTGCTTGACGGGGTGGAGCTTGCCAAAAAGGAGCTGGGTAATAAGTATCATGTAAAGGTTACCTGTGCGCATCTTGAGATTCAGGATGATGCAGATCTCGACCGCTTCGCAAAGTTAGGTGTTAACGCCAATTATACTCCCTGGTGGCATGCAGGAAACATGGGCGGAAATCCCTATGATACCTGGAGGAAGCTCCTGGGTGAGAGCCGCGCTAAGAAAATGTATCGATGCAAATCAGTCTGGAAGACCGGCGCGAACGTCACCTGGTCCAGCGATGATATCCACTATGGCGATTTTAACAACTGGAGTCCGTACCTTGGCATGGAGGTCGGTATGACAAGGTGGATAAATGAGAAGACCAGGGCAGCCGAAATAAATTGGACCGTCGGACCGAATCCCTCCCCCGACGAGCAGATGACTATAGAAGAAATGATAACCGGTTATACGATAAACGGAGCAAAACAGCTTGGCATCGAGGATACCAAGGGCTCTATCGAAAAAGGTAAGGATGCTGATTTCCTTGTGTTTGACAACGATCTGCTTACTGCTAAGCATGAGGGCTTCAGCTATAACAAGCCAGCGGATGTTTATTTTGCAGGAAAGAAAGTCAATTAACCTTATGAAAAGGAGACGCACATAATGAAAGGAAATATTGTTATTTACGGTAACATCTATACAGTTGATAAGGAAAAGCCCAGCGCATCGGCGCTTGCGATCTCAGACGGTAAGTTCGTCTATGTGGGCGACGAAGAGGGCGTGAAGGAATATATTGACAAGGACACGGAGGAGATCCGGTATGATGAGGGTATCATTCTTCCGGGATTTGGAGAGGGACACGGTCATATCACACCCGGAGGAACGGAAGCACTTTTCTTTGTACATCTGAGTCCCATGGGTACC